>JAKEEW010000590.1 GCA_022616375.1 Sporichthyaceae bacterium | reverse complement strand
GCGTCGCCGCACCCAGCGCCGCCGCCGCACCCAGCGCCGCCGCCGCACCCAGCGCCGCCGCCGCACCCAGCGCCGCCGCACCCAGCGCCGCCGCCGCACCCCGGACCGCCCTGAGCTGGCCTCGCTCGCCGCGTACGTACCCACCGTGACCCCGGGGTGAAGCCCGCCCGGCAGCCTGCGCCGGGCGGGACCGAGCCACGACCACGAAGGGAGGTGTTGTCATGAAGTACTACAGCGACTGCGAGTACGACGTCCACATCGAGCTGTGCTGGTGCGACGACGACGACGACTACTACGACGATTGAGCCTCGCACGAGAGCACCAGGGCGCCCGGCCAGAGCACACTGGCCGGGCTGCCCGGTCTGCGGCCTCGGTATCGGGCTGGCCGGCTGACGACGAGTTGGGAATCGCTGCTTGCAAGGGAACCCGGCACCGGACCGGTTACGTCTGAGGGACATGTCGTGGCAGGTCAGAGTGGGCCGCCTGGCACTGCTGTGGGCCTTGGCCGCGGCGGCGCTGGTGGGCTGTGGCGACGATCCAGCTGGGCCCGGGCTTAGGACCACGGAGTCCGATCTTGTTGGCCGGGTTCTGGCTGGTCCCACCTGCCCGGTGGAGACCGCGGGCTCGCCGTGTCCGCCGGCGCCGGTTGACGATGCGCTGGTTGAGCTCGTCCGGGGTTCCGAAGTCGTGGCGTCGACACGCACCGACGCCGAGGGCGGGTTCCGGCTGTCAGCCGCTGCGGGCAGTTACGTCGCGCGCGCCAGGTCCAGCTCCGGCCTTCCGTCCGAGAGCACCACACCGGTGACGCTGCGGGCAGGTGCGCAGACCAGCGTCACCCTGATGCTCGATACCGGAATCCGGTAGACGGCTGGCGATACCTCAGCAGCTGAGCGGGGCCGGAGCCGATACCGGCCACGGCATCACCATCTCGGCCGGCAGCAGGAACCAGTGCCGCAACAGGCACTGCACGTGCAGGTGCTCGACCCGGCCGGCGGTGCTTCCGGTGCTCATCCGCTGAGTCACTTCGGCCGGTTGGCGGCACTGTGGACAGACAACCCACTCCACGACATCCCCCTGTGTTGGCATCGCCTTTAGCCCGACATACGTGGACCGAACCGAGTTCGGTTCTTCACCGTGGCGGGCAGGCAAGCCGCGGTCCATCTCAGAAATCCGCGGATCTTCCCGCCGGGACCTACCGAACCGGCCGGGCGTGCCTCCATTCCAGGTATGCGTCGACGGACGTGCCACGAACTACCGGAACGGTCCGAGCGCGCTGGCCTGAGCTAGCCCGACCTCACCGCCACCCCGGCGGCCCGGGCTGCGCCGCGTCCGGAATCGCCAGGTAGGGACGCTTGGCCGAGGTATACAGCCGGACCACGAACCAGACGTAGACGGCCAGCGCCGCGATACCTATCACCAGCGCGATCGCCACATTCACGCCGACCAGGTACGCCGACCAACCCGCGAGCTCCACCAGCACGAGCAGCCATCGGAGCCGGTCGAACGAAATGGCGACCGCGGTGTCACCGGCGGCCCGGGCCCGGTTCGCGATCGCAGTTGCGATCAGCCACACGGTGACCAGCAGCACGATGCCGTAAAGGAAGTCCAGCTCGGCCGGCACTGCCGTCGCGATGATGTCGGTGAGGGACAGCAGCCCGGCCAGGATGGCCGCCACTCGCGCATTGGTGAACTCGGGATGCACGGCCCGCGCGAGCCGGCCCAGCCCGACGATCGCCAGCAGCCAGCCGATCGGATCGAACAGCAGGTCAAGCTGGTTGATCCGAAGATCCAGAAACACCAGAACGAACCCGGTGGCGATCATCGAGACGGGATACACGCGGGGGAGCATCCCACCGGGAACTCATCTACACAACTAGGACGGTTGTGGATCTTTCTCGGCGGGGTTTGTGGTGCCACACTGCAACTCTGCAGGCGGCCGCGAAAGGAGACCCGACCCTGCCCGAAGGGAGACAAGCCATGCCGGTGCGTCGCTACCGCGCCTCGGATCGCGATGCGGTGCTTGCCCTGGCACCGCGGCTGACGGTCGGCGTAGCCCCCTGGCGAGATCAGCACGCGGTCGCCAAGGCGGTGACCGGCTGGGTCCGTGACTCGCTGGACCGGGCCGATACCGACGACACCGCGGTCTTCGTCGCGGCGGACGCGTCCGGTCGCCTGGTCGGAGCGGTCAGCGTGACCGAGCGAGATCACTTCGCCGGCGACACCGACGGCTACATCGGTGAGCTCGTCGTGGACAGCGATGCGACCCGCCGCGGCACCGGCCGGGCCCTGGTGGCCGCGGCCGAGGACTGGGCCCGTCAGCGCGGGCTGAACCGGATCACGCTGGACACCGGTGCGGCCAACCTCGGCGCTCGCCGGTTCTACGCGGCGCTCGGCTACGACGAGGAAGACGTGCGGCTGACCAGATCCCTGCAGGGCGACCCCAATGACCGATTGAGGGCATGACGCCCCTTTCGACCAGGCGTCCGGTGTGCCACGTTGGTCGGTGGGCATACCCATCGGGGGGTGACGGATGGGCCAGGACGTAGAGAAGCGCAGCTTCACAGGTGAGGATCGGCAGCGCTACCGCCAGAAGGTGCGCCGGTGTCTCGACGTATTCGCGCAGATGCTGCGCGAGTCACGGTTCGACTTCGAGCGCCCGCAAACCGGCCTCGAGATCGAGCTGAATCTGGTCGACGAGCGGGCCGAGCCGGCGATGTGCAACGCCGACGTGCTTGCCGCGATCGCCGACCCGGACTTCCAGACCGAGCTCGGCCAGTACAACATCGAGGTCAACGTGCGGCCGCGCCGGCTCAGCGATGGCGGGCTGACCGAGTTCGAGCGGGAGGTCAGGACCAGCCTGAACGCCGCCGAGCAGCAGGCCCGCACCGCCGGCGCGCACATGGTCATGATCGGGATCCTGCCGACGCTGCGGCGCGAGCACCTGACCCTGGACTCGTTATCGGCCAACCCGCGCTACGCGCTGCTCAACGAGGCCGTGTTCGCGGCCCGCGGCGAGGACCTGGACATCGCCATCGACGGCATCGAACGGCTGGCCGTCACCGCCGACACGGTCGCGCCGGAGGCCGCCTGCACCAGCATTCAGTTCCAC
The DNA here is from genome assembly GCA_022616375.1 of Sporichthyaceae bacterium. Lineage (GTDB taxonomy): Bacteria > Actinomycetota > Actinomycetes > JAKEEW01 > JAKEEW01 > JAKEEW01. The sequence continues at coordinate 12,763 of JAKEEW010000590.1, read as the reverse complement.
CTGCAGGTCAGCCCCGACCAGTTCGCGGACTACTGGAACGCCGCCCAGACCATCGCCGGCGTCCAGGTCGCGATCGGCGCCAACTCACCGTTCCTGCTCGGCAAGATGCTCTGGCAGGAGACCAGGATCCCGCTGTTCGAACAGGCCACCGACACCCGCCCCGAGGAGATCAAGGCGCAGGGCGTGCGGCCCCGGGTCTGGTTCGGCGAGCGCTGGATCACCTCGGTGTTCGACCTGTTCGAGGAGAACGTGCGCTACTTCCCGGCGCTGCTGCCGATCTGCACCGAGGAAGACCCGGCGGCCGTGCTCGGCCGCGGCGACCCGCCGGCGCTCAGCGAGCTCAGGCTGCACAACGGAACCATCTGGCGGTGGAACCGCCCGGTCTACGACGTGGTCAAGGGGCGGCCGCACCTGCGGGTGGAGAACCGGGTGCTGCCGGCCGGCCCGACCGTGGCCGACATCCTGGCCAACGGCGCGTTCTACTTCGGCCTGGTCCGGGTGCTGGCCGAGCAGGAGCGGCCGTTGTGGTCGCAGCTGTCGTTCAGCGCGGCCGAGGAGAACTTCCACCTCGGCGCGCGGCACGGTCTGGACGCGCACCTGTACTGGCCGGGCCTGGGCACGGTTCCGGCGCACGAGCTGGTGCTGCGCCGGCTGCTCCCGCTGGCGCACGAGGGTCTGGACCGCTGGGGGGTCGACCCGGCCGAGCGGGATCGCCTACTCGGCATCATCGAGCAGCGCTGCCTGACCGGGACGAACGGTGCGAGCTGGCAGGTCGCGGCGCTGCGGCACTACGAGGACGAGAAGGGGCTGGACCGGCTGGAGGGCCTGCGCGCGGTGCTCACCGACTACATCGGGCACATGCACACCAACGCGCCGGTGCATCAGTGGCCGATCGGCTAGCCAGGCGCGGCGCGGTACACCCGATCCTCGCCGAACGAGGATAGATACTTGCGGTGACCAGCTACCGAAGGGGTCGGTGGGGTGCGGATGACCGATCCGGTCCGGCTGCGCCGCGCTGACCGCGCCCAGGTGCGCGTCGTCAGGGCCCTGCTCAAGCTGCCGCCACGCTGGCAGATCCGGCTGTCCGGGAAGCCGGTTGTGCAGGTCGACGGGCTCACCCTCGATCCGCAGCTGCAGCTGCTGCTCGCGGTCCGGGCCCGGCGGCACCTGACTCCGCTGCCCCAGCTGACCCCGACCGCGGCTCGCCGGCAGGTCCGGCTGGATGCGGCGGCCGCGTCCGGCCCGCCGATCGCGGTCGGCTCGGTGACCGATCGCACCGTCGACGGGGCGGCCGGGCCACTGCCGGCGCGGCACTACCGGCCGAGCGGGATCGCCCCGGATCCGCAGCCGTTGCTGATCTACTTCCACGGCGGCGGCTTCGTGCTCTGCGATCTCGACACCCATGACCAGACCTGCCGGCTGCTGTGCCGCTACGCCGGCGTGCCGGTGCTCTCGGTGGACTATCGGCTGGCCCCCGAGCACCCGTTCCCGGCCGCTGCCGAGGATGCCGCCGCAGCTCTGAGCTGGGTGTTCGAGCATGCCGCCGAGCTGGGCGCGGATCCGGCCAGGATCGCGATCGGCGGTGACAGCGCGGGGGCGAACCTGGCTGCGGTGATCTCGGCGGAGGCGGCGCATGCCGGCGGCCCGACACCGGCCGCACAGCTGCTGCTCTACCCCGCCATCGACCGGACCGACCAGGCCGTGTACCCGTCGCTCGAGCTGTTCGCCGACGGCTTCTTCCTGACCCGGGAGGAGATCGACTGGTTCAAGCTCAACTACACCGGGGGGCTCGACCTGATCGACCCGCGGTTGTCGCCGCTGCATGCCAAGGACCTGTCCGGGCTGCCACCGGCGCTGCTGGTGACTGCCGGCTTCGATCCGCTGCGGGACGAGGGTGAGGCGTACGCGGCGGCGCTGCGGGCGGCCGGCACGCCGGTCGTGCTGCGCCGGGAGCCGAGCCTGATCCACGGGTTCGCGAACATGATCGATCTGAGTAGAGCCGCCCGGGTGGCGATGATCGAGATTGCCAAGCAGTTGCGTGACCTGCTCGAGCAGCCGTCGCCCGGCTAGGTGGGCGAGGTGAGCTAGGTGAGCCCGCGGATGTCCCGCCGGATCTCGCTCGCCGGTGGCACCGCGGCGAACCGCACGTGGTGCGCGCCATCCGCGCTGACCAGCAGGGTCTGCCCGGCGTCGACGATCCGCAGGGTCAGCCACCGATCCGCGAGGTAGCCGTCCGGGGCGACCTGCTCGAGCGGGCGCGGGCTGCTGAGCCCGATCGTGACCGTTGCGGGATCGGCACCGCGACCCGGCTCGAACGTCGCGAACGCCGCCAGCTCCTGGCTGTAGTAGGCGCCGGCCGGTGGCTCGGTCACGGCGGTCGGAGTGGGGACGCGCTCGAACCGACCCAGATCCTGTTCACCGACCGTCGCGCGCTCCAGCAGCCGCTCGCCGTCGAGCTGGTAGGCCATGCTGACCGCGCTGCCTTCGCCGTACCAGGCGCCGTCGGCAGCCAGCGCGTACTGGCTGCGCTCGCCGTCCCCGCCTGGCTGCTCCAGCCGGCCGTCCGGTCCGGGATCCAGCCGGGTGAGCACGTCGCGTTCCGGATCGTGCCAGCTCCCGATCAGCCCCGCGCGGCTAGCTTCGGCCTCAGCCACTGGAATCGGATCTGTCCGCCCAGCGTTCGCTGGCGCACCCAACGCCAGGTTGGCCACCCAGCGGGCAATCAGAGCGGGGTAGACGTCGACCCGGTTGGCGAGCACGCTTACCCCGAGCCCGGCCCCCGGCAGGCAGAGAATCACCGAGCGGAAGCCGGAGATCGCCCCGGTGTGCGCATAGCCCGGCTGGTCCGCGACCACCGTGTGCTCCAGCCCGTTGGCGTAGTCCAGCGCGGTCCCGTCGGCCAGCACGGCGCGGTCCAGCAGGCCGTCCCTGATGTCGACGCCAAGGCCCTTGCCGGCCAGGAGGAATGCCTGCCACGGGACCAGATCGCGGATCGAGGTGACGATACCGCCGTCGCCCACGCACTCCTCGATCGGGTCGGCGCGGCGGAACTCGCCGGGCCGACCCGGGTCGGGCGCGTATCCGTTGGCCAGACCGGGCACCAGTGCGCCCAGGTCGTCCCTGAAGTGGGTGCGGCCCATCCCGAGCGGGCCGAAGATGTGCTCGGCCGCGTACCGGGTCACCGACTGCCCGGTGAGCCGGCGGATCACTGCGGCGGCCAGCATGTAGCCGGAGTTGGAGTAGGAGTACGCGGTGCCCGGCTCGAAGTCGAGGTCGCGCTGGCCGGCGATCAACCGGATCAGCCGTTCCTCACTGATCTCGGCAAGCGGCACTCCGGAGATCGCGCACAGCGTGTAGTACTCGCGTAGCCCGGCCGTGTGGGTCAGGCACTGGCGTAGTGTCACCGCGGTCTGCAGGGAAGCTCGGGCAGGTATTCGCGGATGTCCGCGGTCAGGTCGAGCCGGTCGTCGCGCTGCAGCAGGAGCAGGCACGCGGCAGTGAAATGCTTGCTGGCCGAGGCGATGTCGAACCGGGTGTCGGCGGTCACCGGCACCGCGTGCTCGACCACGGCGAGCCCGGCGCAGACCTGCTCGGCCAGCTCGCCGTCCCGGTAGATCCCGATCGCAACCCCGGGCTCGTCCGCGCCGACCGTGCCCGCCCGGCCGACCGGACCGGACAGCAGATCCGCGATCTGGTCGGTGAGCGCGCTCACCGGCGGATCCACTCCGAGCTCACGGTCACCTCGTCGAGTGCGGCCGGGTCCGGGTCGATCCCGATCCCCGGCCGGTCCGGGACCGCCAGATGGCCGTCTACCAGCTCGAACGGGGCGGTGATGTCGGTGCGGTAGTACCGCGACGACGCCGAGGTGTCGCCGGGCAGGGTGAAGTTGGGCAGCGCGGCGAGGGCGACGTTCGGAGCGCGGCCGAGCCCGGTCTCCAGCATGCCGCCGCACCAGACCGGCACTCCGTGCGCGGCGCACACGTCGTGGATCCGGCGGGCTTCGAGGTAGCCGCCGACCCGACCCGGCTTGATGTTCACGATCGAGCAGGCGCCGAGCTCGATCGCGTCCGCGGCTGCCCGAGCCGAAGTGATCGACTCGTCCAGGCAGATCGGGGTGGTCACCTGTGCGGCCAGCAGCGCATGACCGGGCAGATCCTCCTCGTCCAGTGGTTGCTCGATCAGTAGCAGGTCGAACTCGTCGAGCTGGGCCAGGTGCCTGGCGTCCCGCCTGGTGTAGGCCGCGTTCGCATCGACCTGCAGGGTGATGTCGCCGAACCGTTCCCGCACCGCGCGCACCGGCGCGATGTCCCAGCCTGGCTCGATCTTCAGCTTGATCCGCAGGTAGCCCTGGTCGAGGTAGCCGGCGACCGCGTCCAGCAGCTGCGGGATCGAGTCCATGATGCCGACCGACACCCCGCTGGGCACCCGGTGGCGGACCGCGCCGAGGAACCCGGCGAACGAGATCCCCAACCCGCGCAGCTGGGCGTCGAGCACCGCGGTCTCCAGCGCTGCCGTGGCCATCCGGTGGCCCTTGAACCCGGCCAGCGCCGGCCCGATCGCGGTGGCTTCCGGATTCGGCAGCGCGGTCACCGCCGGGACCAGGAACCGGCGTAGCACATCGGCGCAGCCGTCGGTGTACTCGGCGGAGTACAGCGGTTCGGCCGAGGCGACGCACTCGCCCCAGCCCTCGTGGTCCGGGCTCTCGACCCGGACCAGCAGCACGTCCCTGATCTCCTCGACGCCGAACGAGGTGCGAAACGGCGACACCAGCGGCATCGCGATCCGGCGCAACTCCACCCCAACGATCTTCATGCGCCGGCCTCCCTGCGCTCGACGACATACCAGCCTTGCCGGTGAAAGCCGGTGATGGTGCCGCCGCCGGCCATCAGATCGACCAGCGCGCTGCGCACCGCGGCCCGCCAGGCCAGCCCGCATGCCGGGTCGTGGGCCCTGACCTTGGCCACGTCGGCCGGAACTCGGACCAGCACCACCCGACCATCGGTCGGGCCCGGCTGCGGCCAGCCGCGCTCATCGGCGTCCAGCCCCACCACGGCGCCACCGGCGAGCAGCTCGGCGAGCTCGATCTCCAGCGGCGTCCCGGTGCTGGCCCGGACCACCTGCGGATTGCGCAGCGGCCACTCCACCAGGAGCCGGTCGCTGCTGGCGTCGCCGGCGTTGAGGCTGTCCGCCATGGCGCCGTAGAAGTCGGGCAGGTAATCCCGTGGCCGGGCGCCGAGCTTGGCCAGGTTGAAGTAAGCGTTGCGGCGGACCAGCGGGTCGAACGTCCATGCGATCCGGTCGATGCCTTGCTGCAGCGCCCAAGCGCGCTGATGCAGTTTGAGCGCGTAGCCGATGTCGCGGCCGCGCCGGGCCACGTCGACTCCGCACAGATGCGAGTGCAGGGTGGTGGCCCGGCCGAGGAAGCCGACACACACGCCGACCAGCCCGCCGCCCGGTCCGGGTCCAGCCGGGGCAGCCGCGGCGCCGGCCGTCGCGTCGGTCGCGGCACTGGTCGCCCAGGCGCCGCTCACGTAGCCGCCGGCGTGACCGATCGCCCGCATCAGCTCGGCGGTGATCGGTGGGTTGAACGGTGCCGATCCCCAGACCCGAACGGTGAGGTCGTGCGCCGCCCGCAGGTCGCCGATTTCCTCGAGCTCGGCCACCCGGACCCCGGCCCGTTCGGCAGCGCGCGCTGCCGCCTGCTGCGCGGTGGCGGCGCCGGGGTCGGCAGCACCGGCATCTGGGCGGGTCACCTGGCCATTGTCCGGGCCGCCCGGCCGGTCCGACCACCCGGGTCGGCAGTGCGGCGTGCGGTGCAACGAAGCCGGGGCGGCGCGGCGTCTAACCCAGCGCAGCACGAGTATCTGTTGCTGTGCTCAGTCGGTAACTGACAGCATCACATCCGCACCTGTCACCGTTCGGTTCCGCCACTAGCGGAGGTGACCGTGGAGTTTCAGATTCTGGGCCCACTGGAAGTGGTCTCGGACGGTAGACGGCTACCGCTGGATCGGCGCCAGCTGCGGCTGCTGCTGGCCGTGCTGCTCTGCCACGCCGGCCAGCCGGTCTCGCCGGAGCGGCTGATCGAGGCGTTATGGGGCACCGACCCGCCGCCGTCGGCCACCAGCAACCTGCACGTGTACGTGCACCGGCTGCGTAAGGTGCTGGGCTCGGAACGGATCATCGGCCGGGGTGGCGCGGGCTACACGCTGGCCACCCAACCCGGTGAGCTCGATGCCCAGCGGTTCGTGGAGTTCGGCGCGGACGGCCAGGCGGCGCTGGCCGCCGGGGATGTGGTGCGGGCGGATCGCCGGCTCCGCGAGGCGCTGGCGCTCTGGCGCGGGGACCCGTTGTCCGACCTGGACGGCGAGCCGGCGTTACGGGAGGAGATCGCCCGGCTGGTCGAGCACCGCCTGATCTTCCTGGAGCACCGGATCGACGCCGACCTCGGGCTCTGGCGGCACTCCGACCTGATCCCCGAGCTGACCGCGCTGGCCGGCGAGTATCCGTACCGGGAACGGTTCAGCTGGCAGCTGATGCTGGCGCTGTACCGGGCCGGCCGGCAGGCCGATGCGCTCGCGGTGTACCGGGCCGCCCGTAAGGTGCTCGCGGACGAGCTCGGGCTCGAGCCCGGCCCGGCGCTGCGCGAGCTGGAGAAGGCGATCCTGAGCGGGGATCCGAGCCTGGACCCGCCGGATCACCCGGCCGCGTCGCTGACCCCCGCAGTCGCGGTGGCCGGTGACGACCGGGTGGTCGGAGCCAGCCGGCCGGCGCAGCTGCCGGCCAGCATCGCCGACTTCACCGGTCGCGAGACCGAGCTGAAGCGGCTGGACGAGCTGGTCGAGAACGGCACCCCGGAGGGGATGCCGATCACGGTCATCACCGGCACGGCCGGGGTCGGAAAGACCGCGCTGGCCGTGCATTGGGCGCATCACGTCGTCGAGCTGTTCCCGGACGCCCAGCTCTATGTGAACCTGCGCGGATACGACCGCGGCGAACCGATCCCGCCGCTGCGCGCGCTCAGCGGATTCCTGGCCGCACTCGGGATTCCGACCGACCGGATCCCGACCGACACCGACGAGGCGGCCAGCTTGTACCGGTCGGTGGTGTCCGGCAAGCGCATCATGGTGGTGCTGGACAATGCGGGCTCGGCCGAACAGGTCAGGCCGCTGCTGCCCGGCACCCGAAGCTGCCTGGTGCTGATCACCAGCCGGGACCGGCTGGCCGGACTGGTGGCCAGGGACGGCGCCCGGACCCTGCCGCTGGGCATGATGCCCTCCGACGAGGCGGTCGATCTGCTCGCCCGGGTCATCGGCTCCGAACGGATCTTCCACGAGCTGTCCGCGACTATCGAGCTCACCGCGGCCTGCGGCGGTCTGCCGCTGGCCCTGCGGATCAGCGCGGCCAACCTCGCCGACCAGCCGCATCGCAGCATCGCCGAACATCTGGGCGAGCTGGTCGGTGGCGATCGGTTGGCCGCCCTGGAGATCGATGGTGACGCGGACACCGCGGTGCGCGGTGCGTTCGACCTGTCCTACGCCCGGCTGACCGACGAGACCCGCCGGGCCTTCCGGCTGCTCGGGCTGGTCCCCGGGCCGGACTTCACCGCCGAGGCGGCCGGCGCAGTGCTCGACCTGCCCGATGCCGCCGCCGGTCGACTGCTGGCCAGGCTCGCGGATGCGCACCTGATCGAGCGGCCGATGGCCGCCCGCTTCACGTTCCACGACCTGTTCCGGGACTATGCCAGGGCCCGCGCGGCCGACGAGGATGGCCCGGCCGAATGCTCGGCCGCAGTGGCCCGGCTGTACGACTACTACCTGTATCAGGCCGACGCGGCGGCCCGGCGGCTGTACCCGACCATCCTGCGGCTTGCGCTGCCCGGCGGTCCGCGCGGGGAGTTCGCCGACCACGAGTCCGCGTTCGGCTGGCTGACCAGCGAGCAGCACAACCTGATCAGCGCCGCGCTGCGGGCGCAGGACCTCGGACTCGACCACATGGCCTGGCTGTTCGCCGATGCTCTGCGGGTGTTCTTCTGGCTCACCCGCAACAGCGTCGAATGGCCGGCGGTCGCGGCCGCGGCGGTGGACGCCTCGCGGCAGCACGGCGGGCTTCGCGAGCGGGCGATCGCATTGTTCAGCCTTGGCGTAGCGCACATGTGCTCGGCCGGCTACCGGATGTCCATCCAGGCGTACCTGGAGGCGCTACCGCTGGTCAGGGAAGCCGGGTGGGCCGACGCGGAGGCGGCCTGCCTGGCCAACCTCGGCATGCTGCACCTGGAGCTTGGTGAGAACCGGCTGGCCGGGCAGGAGTTCGAGAGCGTGATCGAGCTCTACCAGGAGCTGGACATGCCGGCGCAGGAGGCTCTGCACTTGTCCAGCCTGGCCTCGGTGCACCTGCGTGCCGGCAAGCTGGAGCAGGCGGCGAGCTACGCGGCTGCCAGCGACGCCAAGTTCGCCGAGATCGACGTTCCGGCGATCCAGGTCGTGGCCCAGGTGGTGGGACTGGAGATCGCCCGCCACCGCGGCAGCTTCGCCGACGCGCTGGCCAACGTGGAACGGACCGTCGAACAGGCCGATCACGTCGGTCGCTCCGACGCCAAGGCGGCCGCGCTGTGCCAGCAATCGTTGATCCTGCTGTACACCGGCCAGCTCGCCGAGGCGCAGCAGAAGGCCCAGGCCGCGCACGAGTCCGGTGGCCATGTCAGTGATCGCGGCTTGGAAGCCGAGCTGCTCAATGTGCTCGGCTACGTCGACGTAGGGCTTGGCCGTTACGAGCCCGCGGTCGGCAACTTCCTGACCGCGCTGGCGGTGGCCAGAGAGCCGGGGATCCGCTACACGGAGATCGACGCCGGGATCGGGATGGCGATCGCCTACCGCAGGCTCGGCCGCCTGGATGCCGCGCTCAGCTACGGCCGGGGCGCCCTGGATGCGGCGGTGGAGGTCGGCTACCGCCTGTTCGAGGGCCGGGCCCGCTCCGCGCTGGCCGACATCCTGCAGGCGGCCGGAGATCCGGTGGCCAAGGATCAGGCCCGGCAGGCGCTGCGGATCCACCGGGAGTGCGGGTATCGGCTCGGCGAGGCGCAGACGCTTGCGTTGCTTGGCCAGCTAAGCACCGGCGCCCAGGCGCGCCAGTACCGGCTGGCCGCGATCGAGGTCTTTGCTGAACTCGGCACCCCCGAGGCGGCCGAACTGCGGGCGTTGACCGCCCGCTGATGACCCATGAGCAGACCGCTGACCAGGGAGAATTGATGCTGACCGCACCGCCCGAACGGCCGGCGGCCGCGCGCGGAACAGTCGAGCCGCGATTGGGTCGTTCGGCCGTCCTTGCACCAAACCCGGTGACCGCGGCCCGATCGCGATCTACCGTCAGGAGCGTGGGATCACTGGCGGGCCGGGCATGAGCGAGCTGAGCGCCCGGCAGGCGGCAGGGTTGACCCGGGTCGTGTTTCGGATCCGGGTGATGGTCGGAGCGGTTGCCGCGGTGACGTCGGCGCTGGCCGTGTCCGCGATGGCGGTCGTCGCGACGGACAGCCCGCTGGCGTCCTCGGAGCGGGTCGCGTTCGCCGGGCTGGCCGGGGTGCTTGCCTATCAGTTGTGGCTGGTCGGCTGGTCCGCGCTGTTGCGCCGCTACCCCGGCCTGGCCATGGTGCTCGAGCTGGTCGACCAGTTCGACCCGCGCCGCCGCGGGTGATCGCGGACACCGCGCGCTGTCAGTGCGCTGCAGTAGGGTCCGGCCATGCGTCCGGCAGAGCGTGACCCGGTGGTTGGCACCGCGCTGGTCAGAGATCCGAGCCCCCGGCTGGCCGATGGCCTGGTCACCTACCTCGACCGGGTGCCGGTGGACGTGGAGCTGGCCAGGCACCAGCACCAGGCCTACCTGGCGGCGTTGACCGCGGCCGGCTGGGATCTGCGTGCGGTTGCTCCGGCGGACGATCATCCGGACTCGGTCTTCGTCGAGGACACCGTGGTGTACTGCGCCGGGCTGGCCGTGCTGGCCCGGTCCGGCGCGCCGCAGCGCCGCGGCGAGCTGGCCGGGACCGCTACGGCGGTGACCGAGCTTGGTCTGGCGGTCGGCGCGATCGAGGCGCCGGGCACGCTGGACGGCGGTGACGTGCTGCAGGTGGGCGACACCGTGTACGTGGGCCGGGGCAAGCGCACCAACGCCGAGGGAGCGCGGCAACTGGCCGACCGGCTCGCCGCCTATCCGGCCAGTCGCGGCCGCACCGTCGTGGAGGTGCCGCTTGGATCGGTGTTGCATCTGAAGTCGGCGGTGACTGCGCTGCCGGACGGGACCGTGCTCGCCGAGCGGGACGCCGATCTGGTCGACCTGTCGGTGTTTCCCCAGGTGCTGCTGGTCGACGAGCCGGCCGGTTGCTATGTCGTCCTGCTCGGCGGCAACCGGGTGCTGATGGCCGCATCCGCGCCCCGGACCGCGGCCGCACTGGCCGAACGTGGGCTTGACCCGGTGGTGGTCGACATCAGCGAGTTCGAGAAGATCGAGGGCTGCGTCACGTGCCTGAGCGTGCTGCTGCCCAGTCGTTGACCGCCACCAGCGTCGCGATCCAGGCGAAGCCCAGCAGCCACCCGCCGAGCACATCGGACGGCCAGTGCACGCTGCCGGCCAGCCGGCTCAGCCCGACCAGCAAGGCCCAGGCGATGGCCACGCCGACCAGGGCGATCCGACCACGGGGCCGGTGCCGCAGCAGCGGCCAGCCCGCGATGACCGCGATCCCGGCGGCCACTGCCGTGTTGGACGCGTGCCCGCCGGGAAATGCGAGGCCGTCGACCACCCAGAACGCATCGGCCGGCCGGGCTCGGCCGGTGAGGGCCTTGACCAGCTGAGTGCTGAGCCAGGTCAGCAGCGCCGCGGCCACGCAGAGCACCGCGGGTCGGTTGCGGCCGCTGCGGACCAGGAGCACGGTCGCCACGGCCGTCGTCATCGCCAGGACCCAGGACCCACCGAGCTGGGTGAGCCGCCGCATCGCAGCCAGCCAGCCCGGATGGTCGACGCCGAACCGGTGCGTCCGGCTACTCAGTGCCGCGTCGAGCTCAGCAAGCCCGGACCAGTCCGATATCACCAGCAGCGTGAGCAGGCCGAATCCGAGCCAGGCCAGCGCCCCGACGCGCACCGCGCCGGCGCGATCGATGGAAGGGCTCACCTCGGCATTCCCCGTTCCGGACCGGCCCAGACACCGGCGTCCCCCGCACCCGAACCTAGTGGGCGCGAGGGACGCCGGCTGGTGCTGGGCCTCGGCTCGCCAGCTCGGCTCGCCAGGCTAGCCGGCGATCCCGAGATAGGTGTTCAGCACCTTGATGATCTCGCCCCAACCCTCGGTGTAGCCGACCCGGGTCTCCTCGTCGATGTCGCCGTAGGCGCGGTGGGTGAGCTTGACCACGGTCGCCTCGCCGTCCTCTTCGAGGGTGAGCGCAAACGAGCCGAGCACCGGTCCGGTCATCCCCATCGGGCCGGTGCACTCGATCAGCTCCGGCCGGCGCAGCTTGTCCACGGTGGCGTAGAGCGCACCGCCGGTCGGCCATTCCTCCCAGAACCGGCCGCCCACCTCGGGCTCGAAGTGCACGGTGGACTGCTCGTGGAACCTGTGCGGCCACCAGTCGCCCATCTTGCAGAGCGCGTCGAAGACCTTCTCCCTGGGTGCGGCGACCCGGGTCTCCTGAGCGATGTCGATCGAGGTCAGGGGTAGTGCCTGGGTGGCGGTAGTCATGGCGGTTGTTCCCTTCTCGGGTTGTTCGACGGTGTCCTTGAGTCGAAGCAAGGAGTCGGCCCACTGGTTGGCGTACGGGCGCATCCACCGCTCGTAGGCCGAGCGCAACGGCACGCCGTTGAGGTAGTTCCAGCGTTCCCGGCCACGCCGCCGCACCAGGACCAGCTCGGCCTGCTCCAGCACCCCCAGGTGCTTCATCACCGCGAACCGGGTGAGCCCGGGGAACGCCTCCGCCAGCTCGCCGGTGGTCCGAGGCTGGTCGCGCAACAGGTCGAGCAGGGTGCGCCGAGTCGGGTCGGCCAGAGCCTTCCAGACCAGGTCAGACGCGGGGGACACGGCCGCTCCTTGTGTGACTAACTACTCACGTGACTAAATAGTCACATATTGGCCCAGCCGGTGTCAAGGGCGGATGCTCGGTAAGGATCCGCGAGCTAGCCGGGGAGCACGGCCTCGATCGCGGTGACGATCTCGTCGGACTCGGGTTCGGTCCTGGTCCGGAACCGGGCCGCGATCTGCCCGTCCGGGGCGATCAGGAACTTCTCGAAGTTCCACTTGACGTCGCCGGCCTCGCCCTTGCGGTCCGGAGCTGCGGTGAGCAGGTCGAACAGCGAGTGCCGGGCCGGGCCGTTCACGTCCACCTTCTCGGTCAGCGGGAACGTCACGCCGTAGTTGATCGAGCAGAACGTAGCGATGTCGTTCGCGGTCCCTGGCTCCTGCCCACCGAACTGGTTGCAGGGCACCCCGAGCACGGAGAACCCGCGCTCCTGGTAGCGCTCGTGCAGCCGTTCCAGGCCGGCGTACTGGGGGGTGAACCCGCACTCGGATGCCACGTTGACCACAAGGACCGCCTGGCCCTGCAGCTCTGCCAGGTCGAGCGGGCGATCATCAAGCCGGCGGATCTCAACGTCGTAGAGGGACATACGTCGAAATGTAGTGCCTATCTCGAGCCGCCCTCACATAGCTCGGATCTCGAGGTACTGCTTGATGTCGAGCAGGCTCGTGACGACCAGCGCGATGGCGTGGCCTTTCGGAGCTTTGGGAGGC
>JAKEEW010000589.1 GCA_022616375.1 Sporichthyaceae bacterium | reverse complement strand
TGTCCACGATCTTCCCGGGTGCCGGCCACCTGGCTGCCGGCCGGCGCCGGACCGGCGCCGTGGCCCTGATCGGTTTCCTCACCCTGGTCGGGGTTGGTGCCGGCTTCGTGCTGACCCGGAGCAAGAGCGAGCTGCTGGTGTACTCGGTCCGCCCGGACTGGATGCTCGCCCTCATGATCGGTGCCATCGTGCTGGCGACGGCCTGGGTGCTGGCGATCATCGGGGCGTACTCGGTGGCCAAGCCGCCGTACATGACCCTGGCCCAGCGGATCGGTGGCGGGCTGGTCGTCCTGCTGCTCTGCGCGGCCGTGGCCAGGCCGCTTGGCACCGCGGCGCACTATGCCTACATCCAACGGGATCTGATCAACAGCCTGGTGTCCAGCGACGGACCCGATCCGCTGGCCGGCCAGAGCCGGGTCAACGTGCTCCTTATCGGCGGCGACGCCGGTCCGGACCGGACCGGGGTCCGCACCGACAGCATGACCGTGGCCAGCATCGACGTCGCGACCGGGGACACCGTCCTGATCGGGCTGCCGCGCAACCTCTACCGGGCACCGTTCCCGTTCGGATCACCGCTGCACAACCAGTTCCCCGGCGGTTTCGCCGGCGAGCCGGCCGGCGAGTTCATCCTCAATGCGGTCTGGGAGTACGGCGAGCATCACCCGAGCCTGGTCCCGGCCGGCGGCGGCCACCCCGGCGCTGCGGCCCTGCTCAGCTCGGTCGAGACGATCCTCGACCTGGACGTGAACTACTGGATCTTGGTCAATCTGGCCGGCTTCCGGGAGATGGTCGACGCGGTGGGCGGGGTGACCATCCGGGTCGACCAGCGGATCCCGATCGGCGGCGGCACGGCCCCGATCACCGGCTGGATCGAGCCGGGAGTGCGCGAGCTCAGCGGCTACCAAGCCCTGTGGTACACCCGCAGCCGCGCGCTCGCCGACGACTACTCCCGGATGGCTCGGCAGCGCTGCATGCTCGGTGCGCTGGCCCGGCAGATCGACCCGATGACCGTGCTGACCCGGTTCCCACAGATCGCCGGTGCGACCAAGGTGCTGATCGACACCAACCTGTCCCAGCGGATGCTCGAGCGGCTGGCCGAGGTGGCCGGCAAGGCTGGTTCGGCCGAGATCACGACGGTCCAGTTCGTCCCGCCGCTGATCAACACCGGGGACCCCAATTATCCGTTCATCCGCAGCACGACCCGAGACGCGATCGCCGCCTCGCAGCGTGCCGCGGCCCAGCACGTGGCGACCAGCCGGCCTGGGCAGTCGGCCGGCCACTCGGGTTCGGCCGGGACCTCCGACCCGGTCTCACCCGGAACCGGGTCTACCGGCTCTGACCTGGAAGGAGGTGCCGCTCTCGATGACGTCTGCGGTTACGAGTAGCGATCTTTGCCGGGGGCGGGCATACCCGAACACGGACTGCCAGAACGGACCCGGTGCCGTACGATGCGTCAGCACAACCGGCATGCGATCACGGCCGGTTGGGTGCCGGCGAGGAAGGTAGGGCATGGCAGGGTCCGGGTACGACCAGCGGAGCGGGCTGTACCGCTCCGGGTACCGCACGGAGTACAGCCAGGCCACCACCTACTACGGCTCGGCCAACGGCACTGGCAACGGTAATGGCGCGGTGGCCAACGGGTCTGCGGCGCAGACCTACCAGGGCTACCAGGCCGACCAGTACGGCGAGATCGACTACTGGTCGGATACCGAGGAGTCCGGCGGCTTACCCCGCTCGCTCGGCCTGGCCATCCTGACCATCTTCATACCGGGGATCGGGCACGCCGCGGCCGGCCGCAAGGGCACCGGGCGGGTCCTGCTGACCGCATACCTCTTACTCATCGCGACCGCGGTCCTGGCGTTCGTGCTGCTCGGTATGGACGAGCTGCGCGCGCTGGCGCTGGACACCCGGGTGCTGCGGTTCGTGGCCTATGGCTGCGCGGTGCTCGCGGTGGCCTGGTCGCTGGCGGTCCTGAGCACCTATCTGGTGAATCGCCCCAGAGACCTGCCCAGGTTCCAAGCGGTGGCGGCCGGCCTGCTGGTGCTCCTGATCAGCCTCGCCGGCGCGATCCCGTTCAGCGTGGCCGCGGTGATGTCCTACACCGGGCGGGATCTGATCGTCAGCATCTCCGGTGAGTCCACCGGGTCGATCAGTGGCAAGGACAATCTCGACTACTTCAAGGACAAGCCGCGGGTCAACGTGCTGCTGCTCGGCGGTGACTGGACCGACAACCGCCAGGGCATCCGAACCGACTCGATGATGGTCGCCTCCATCGACACCCGGACCGGCCAGGCCCTCATGATCAGCCTGCCTCGCAACCTCTACCGGGTGCCGTTCCCCGAGGGGACCGAGGCGTACAACCAGTTTCCCGACGGCTTCCTGTGCAACGGGGCGGCCGAGATCGAGTGCTATCTGAACGCGGTCTACAAATACGGCGAGGACCACCACAGCATCGTGCCCGGTGCCAAGCATCCGGGTGCCGAGCTGCTCTCCCAGGCCATCTCGGCGATCCTGGACCAGCCCGTGGACTACTTCGCGATGGTCAACCTGGACGGCTTCCAGGATCTGGTCAACGCGCTCGGCGGCATCCAGCTGCGGTTGACCGACCGGATCCCGATCGGCGGCAAGACCCTGGCCGATGGGACCGTGATCCCGCCGCACGACTACCTCGAAGCGGGCCTGTACAAGCACATGACCGGACGTCAGGCGATGTGGTACGCCCGGTCAAGGTCCGGTTCGGACGACTACGCGCGGATGGACCGGCAGCGCTGCGTGATGGGCGCGATTGCCCGGCAGGCCGATCCGGACACCGTGCTGACCAAGTTCGTCGGGCTGGCCAGGGCCACCAAGAAGGTGGTCGTGACCGACATCCCGGCCGACGCCTACCCGGCGCTGCTCGACCTGGCGGCCAAGGCCAAGTCGACGAAGATCGCCGGAGTCTCGGTCGAGAAGAGCACGTTCGGGTTCAACTCGGATCCGGACTACCTGGCCATCCGGCTCAAGGTCCGCAGCTGGATCCGCAAGGCCAACGCCGACGCGGAGAAGGAGCTGGCCAGGGCCGCCGCGCCGAGTCCGACCCCGTCGGGATCTCCGACGGCCAGGCCGTCGAGTACACCCAAGCCGAAGCCGCCGTCGGCGGGGCAGGTGGGCTCGATCGAGTCGAGCTGTAAGTACAAGTAGCGGGCCGTGCGCGATCTGACCAGCTGGGGCCGGCCTCGGCTGGTGGTCGGTGTCGCGGTCTTACTCGCTGTGCTGGTAGCGCTACCGATCGGATTCGCGGCGTTGTCCGCCGAGCATCCGTCCGGCCCGGCCGGCGGAACGCCGACTGCCACTTCGCCGCAGACCCCGCCAGTCGCGACCCCGACCCGGGGGGAGCCGGTCGATCCGTGGGCCGGGATCCGCCGCTACACGATGCTGTTCTTAGGCGGCGACGGCGGGGACAACCGGCGCGGAGTGCGCACCGATAGCGTCATTGTCGGGGTCGTGGATACGGCCACCGGAAACACCACACTCATCGGCGTACCGCGAAATCTGCAACGGGTTAGGTTCCGACCGGGAACACCAATGGCGGAGTTGTTCCCGGGCGGCTTCCCGGATTATCTCTACGGCATATACACCTATGCCGAGGACCATCCCGATGTAGTTCCCGGCTCCGAGCACCCGGGCGCGGACCTGCTCAAAGACACAATCGGTTACAACCTAGGGCTAGAGATCGACCACTATGCCCTGGTGAACATGGCCGGTTTCGCGGAGCTCATCAACGCGCTCGGCGGAATACAGGTGCGGGTCACCGAGCGGATTCCGATCGGCGGTCAGAAGAGCCTGGACGGCACCTCGATCCTGCGCTACCCGCACGACTACATCGAGCCCGGGCTCTACCGAAATCTGACCGGGCGGTTGACGTTGTGGTTCGCCAGATCCCGCTTCGGCTCCACCGATTACGCGCGAATGGTGCGGCAGCGGTGCGTGCTGGGCGCGGTTGCCAGACAGATTGACGCGCAGGCCGGGCTTGCTGTAGTGGCCGACCTGTCCGGGCCGGACGGGGTGCTGCAGACCGACGTTTCGATGACGTCCTGGCTGGCCCTGGCCGAGCTCGCCAAGCGGCTCAAGACTGCCGAGATTCGCGGCATCACGCTGGGCCCGCCGTTGATCGACGGCACCGATCCGGACTGGGCGTTGGTGCGCCGGACCGTGGACACCGCGATCGACCAAACTCGCCGAGCACACCGGGATCCGACCCGTCGTCAGCTTCAACCGGCCAACGGTCGGCTTCAGTCGCTCGATTCCGTGTGCCGCTACCGCTGAGTGGAAATCCGTGCAAATATCGACCATCAGGTGGCACAGAGAGTACGCTCGTCGTCACCAACGGTCCGGATGGCGAGCAGGAGGCCTTGAACAGGTCGAGATCTGCGGAACTTCCCGGGCTCAACTGTTGACACCGGGCAAAGCATCGTCAACCCTTTTGAGGAGTTTTCGCCGCGGGGGACGGCAACACACCATAAGTCGAGCGGACGCGGAGATTCACGGTGGTTGGTCGTTCCGGCCCTAACGGGCATGTGCGCAGGTCAGGTGAGGTTGGCTGATGAGCCGACACTACGACGAGGCGCCTCGAAGCTCGCGGTCGGCGGATCCGTCGATCGATGCCTGGTTCCGAGAGCTGCGCGGAGACGGCGGCGGTAGATCAGGCCCGCCGGCCCGCTCCGCATCGGCCACCCGGCCCCGTCATCACCATGTCGAGCACCGCGCCGAGCCGGCGTTCGAGGACGACTGGTTCCGCGAGGCCGAGCGTGAGGCCGAGGCAGCCCGCCGCTCCGTCGGCGCTCCCGCCGACTCGTGGAGTGTCGACACCCGCTCCTGGGCGCCGAGCTGGGACAACGCCAGCACCGGCTACGTAGCCCGGCAAGCACCCCGGCAAAACCCCAACACGCTGTCCGGCGAGCGCAAGCTCACCACCGCCGAACAACGTGCGCTCGGCCGGCGCCCGGCCGAGCCCCAGGCCCGTCCCGAGCCCCAGGCCCGTCCGGAGCCGCCGGCCCGTTCCGAGCCCCCGGTCCGGCACGAGCCCCCGCTTCGGCACGAGCCCAGGCCGATCGAGGCCCGCGGAGCCGAGGTTCGCGATCTGCGGGAGGCCCGCGAGGCGCGCGACGCCAGGGAAGCCGGCCAGCTCAGGGACCCACGGGATACCAGGGACCCGCGCGACGGCCGGCCGGCCCGTGAGGCCAGAGACGCCAGGGACCCGCGCGATCCGCGTGAGGCCCGGCCGTCCCGGCCCGAGCCGCGCAACCACCCCGAGCCGCGCAAC
>JAKEEW010000084.1 GCA_022616375.1 Sporichthyaceae bacterium | reverse complement strand
TTAGGTGCAGCCACGCCGGGGCACCAGAGCAGACCGTGGAGGACCGCGCCGTGTTCGAGTCCGTACTGGTGGCAAACCGGGGCGAAATTGCGCGCCGGGTGATCCGGACCGCCCAGCGGATGGGGATCGCGGCAACCGCGGTGTACAGCGAGGCGGATGCCGAGCTGCCCTACGTGGCCGAGGCGGACGACGCCGTCCTGATCGGCCCGGCCGCTCCGGCGCAGAGCTATCTCGACATCCGCGCGGTGCTCGAAGCCGCGGCCACCTCGGGAGCCCGGGCGATCCATCCCGGCTACGGCTTCCTGGCCGAGAACCCGGCCTTCGCGGATGCGGTGCTGGCCGCAGGACTCGTTTGGGTCGGCCCGCCGCGGGCCGCGATCGAGCAGATGGGCGACAAGATCAACGCACGGAACCTGATGGCCGCGGCCGGGGTGCCGGTCGCACCAGGGTCGCAGGCGCCGATCGTCGATCCGGACGCGGCCCGAGCCGAGGCCGACCGGATCGGCTACCCGGTCATGGTGAAGGCGGCCGCCGCCGGCGGCGGCATCGGGATGGGGGTCGCCGGCTCGGTGGCCGAGCTCGACGCGGTGTTCGCTACCGCGCGCAGCCGGGCGGAGCGGTTCTTTTCCAGCCCGGCCGTCCTGCTGGAGCGCTACGTGGCCCGGGCCAGGCACGTCGAGGTGCAGATCCTCGGCCTGGCCGACGGGCAGGTGATCGCGCTCGGGGAGCGGGACTGCTCGGTGCAGCGGCGGCACCAGAAGATCGTGGAGGAAACCCCGTCGCCCGGGCTGCCGGCGCAGGTGCGTGCGGCCATGCTGGGTTCGGCGGTGCGGGCTGGTGCCGCGGTCGGCTACCGCAACGCCGGCACCGTCGAGTTCCTGGTCGACCTGGACCGGCCGGGGGAGTTCTACTTCCTCGAGATGAACACCAGGCTGCAGGTGGAGCACCCGATCACCGAGCTGGTCACCGGCCTCGACCTGGTCGACGCGCAGCTGCGGATCGCCGCCGGCGAGCCGGTGGGGTTCGATCCGGCCGCGGTGCAGCCCCGCGGCCACGCGATCGAGCTGCGGGTCTATGCCGAAGACCCGAAACGGTTCCTGCCCGGGCCGGGCACCATCACCGCGTGGCAGGAGCCGACCGGCAGCTTCGTCCGGGTCGACGCCGGCTACACCGCGGGTAACACGGTGACGCCGTACTACGACCCGCTGCTGGCCAAGCTATGCGTGTGGGGCGAGGACCGGGAGACCGCGATAGCCCGAGCAAAGGCGGCCGCCGCCGAGTTCGTGGTGACGGGCCCGAAGTGCAACCTGCCGTTCTTCGCCGAACTGCTCGACAATCCGCAGTTCCTGGCCGGCGACTACGACCTCGGCCTGGTCGACCGGATGCGGGCCCGGCCAGGTACGACACGGCCCGGCGCTTCCGTGGTTTGATTCATCGCGTCGACCCGGTGCGCTGAAAGGAGCCGCGGTGGCCGAGGAGATCCGGGCCGAGATGGTGGCCAATGTCTGGAAGGTCGTCGTGGCCGAGGGAGACGAGGTCGAGGACGGCGACACGCTGGTCATTCTCGAGTCGATGAAGATGGAGATCCCGGTCATTGCCGAGACCTCGGGCCGGGTGGCCACGCTCGAGGTCTCCGAGGGCGACGTGATCCAGGAGGGCGACCTGATCGCCGTCATCGAGTAGCTAGCCCGGCGCGGCTCGCACGCCATGTTCGACGCAGCGCGCCGTCCAGCCATGCGGGGTCACCTGGACGACCAGCCGGCGCCGGCAGTGCGGGCAGTACCGCGGCGGCTCGAGCTCCCGGGCCGCGGCGCAGCGCGGATGCGGGCCGCCGGTCAGCGATTCGCCGCAGCGGTCGCAGTACGGCTCGGTCACGCCCGTAGGGTACGACCATGCCGCCGACTCCCGGCCTCGAGGCCGTGCTGACCCATCAGGTCACCGACGCCGACACCGCACGAGTCCTGGGTAGCGGCGACCTCGACGTGCTCGGCACCCCGGCCTTGCTGGCGCTGGCCGAGCGGGCCACGGTCGCGGCGGTACTGCCCGTTCTACCGGCCGAGGCGACCACGGTGGGCACCCGAGTGCAGCTCGAGCACCTGCGGGCCAGCCCGGTCGGTGCGCGGCTCACGGTCCGGGCCAGGCTGGTCGCGGTGGACGGCCGGGCGTTGCGGTTCGAGGTGACCGCCGAGGACGGCGACGGCGTGCTGGTCGGGCACGGCGAGGTGCGCCGGGTGATGGTCGACCGGGACCGCTTCCTCGCCCGGCTGCACTGACCCCACGCCCGCTTGGTTTCCGTGATCGTGGTGGATTCGCAGCGCCGATTCGACCCGAGGCTG
>JAKEEW010000588.1 GCA_022616375.1 Sporichthyaceae bacterium | reverse complement strand
GCAGGCCGTCGCTGAGGCGCTGCGTGACCGCCCTCGGTACGTCGCTCGGTCGCCGGCCAATGGTCAGCGGCGGCGCAGATGCCAGGCGAGCAGGCCGGCGAGCCCGGCGGCGAGCGCCGAGCCGATGATGGTGCCCGCCACCGTGCGTACGGCGGGAAGCTGACCCACCAGCTCCATCCCGCCCAGACCCAGCCCAAGGCTGACCAGAAGCACGGCGAAAACTCGACCGGCCCAGCGCAGCAGCACCCCCGAGGGGACGGCACAGTCATACGGCAGCACCGCCAGCAGCGCCGAGCCGCTGTGCATGACATACAGAGAGCTTGCGAGCAGGGCCACCCGACCGAGCTGAACCGCCTCGCCAAAGCCAACGGTCGCGGCCACCCATTCGGCCACCGCCAGCAGCGCCACCCCGGTGACCCACCGGGTGCGCGGAAATACACCGGCTCCCAACGCGATCGGCACGAGCAGGGCAGCCTTGCTGGACAGCAGCACCGGCAGCGGTGCCGCCACGCCGAGCGCCACCAACGCGGCCAGGCCCGTCACCGCCCGTACCACAGCAGGTCCTGGGGTCGAGCGGCGCACCTGCCGTACCAGCTCGGTGAACCGGCCCCGCACCGTGTCGGCCAGTGCCCGCCCCACCGAGCTCAGTGTGCTCACCGGATCACGATCCTAGGGGCGGCGGCCATGTGCGACATGTCGCGCAGCACGTCGTCGAGGCTGCCGGCGCCGACCCAGGGGGTGACGGGTACCCCCACCTCGCGCAGCGCACCGATGAGATTGTCCCGCTCCAGCCGCCACAGGCGCTGCGCCGCGACGGTCCACTGTGACCGGACCACCGGCCGCTTCGCAATCTCGCCGAGGGTGTCAACCGCCACCACGACTCGTCCGGCCCGCGCGAACACCGCGATCATCTCGGAGCTTTGCGGCGCCAGCAGCGGCGTCAGCACCACCACCAGCGCCGACGGGGGAACCAGATGTGGGTCGATGCCGAACTGGGGCGGGTCGCCCGCGCCCTCGGT
>JAKEEW010000587.1 GCA_022616375.1 Sporichthyaceae bacterium | reverse complement strand
GGCTCGACGGACACTTCGTCCCGGTCCGTAAACGGCAAAAAGGCCGTCTATGCGGTCGGAGCAGCCGACAGCAAATGTCTGCTCTTCCGGAGCAGGCGCCGGTCGGTCACGGTGATGGTGCCCGGCCGGCGCCGTGCTTCACTGTCAGTGGTCGAGCACGCTGACGCGGATGTGCATCTGCACGATGCGGGAGGGCAGGCCGACTTCCCGGTCGTACCAGGCGCGGTAGCTGCGCGCCGCGTCCAGCGTTGAGAGTGGGCTGTCGACGGTGTCGAACCATTGGTCGTCGTCCGGATATCGGTACTGCACGACCCACTGGACGTAGTCGACGGTGTCTTCGGGCATGGTCGCCTCCAACGGCTCTGACCGGTGGTGCGGCTCGGGCCGGCGACCGCAAATGGTCGAGGTCGCCGGCCCGGCGGCTGTGTGTCGTGTGTGGACGGTGGGCGGCGCGGACGGGTAGCGGTGTCCGCGGGTCGAGGGCCGCTACGCGACCGGCAGGATGTCGGTGCGCCTGGCGGCGTCCCGAAGGTTCGGGACCGAGGGAATCAGGTGGTGGTGAGCAGGGGTTGGGTGTGGGCGGGGTACTGGTAGCCGGGGTCCCAGGGGAACCGGTCGGCGGGGTCGGGCCACACGATCTGCTGCAGCCGTACGTTGTTCCGGCCGTAGATGGCGCAGGCGGTGCCGGGGACGATCTGCTCGTTCGATGTGCCGTCGATGATGACGGCCGGGTGACCGAGCAGGAGGTCGTCGAGGCGTTGCCGGTGGGTCCAGCGCTGCCCTGCCAACGCGCGTTGCGCGAGGTCGCCGAGGATGGCGTGGGCGAGGTCGGGGCGCAGGCCGGTGATGACGAGTTCGGGTGCGCCGATGCCGGTAAGGCCGACCGTGTAGGCGACGTGCGCCTCACACTCGTGGTCGGGGAGGACGGCGGTGACCGTCCAGCCGGTCTCGGCGATGTCGTGGCACTGGCGCAGCAGGACCATGAGTTCGTACGGGGACACGGTGATGTTCTCCTTCGTGTCGATGGCGTGGGCGACACCGGCACAGCCGCCCCGGCGAGGGTTGTGGCTGTGCCGGCGCGCGCGGAACCAGCCGACCGGGTCGGATCGGCTGCGGTGGAAGAGAACCGCCCTCCGGAGCGATCAGGCGGTGTGGAGGGCGGCGACGGCCGCGGCGGCGATGTGCTCGATCGCCTGGACGGGGTCGGTGATGGTGACCGTGGTGGTGTCGGTGAAGGTGTGGCCGGGTCCGTC
>JAKEEW010000586.1 GCA_022616375.1 Sporichthyaceae bacterium | reverse complement strand
GACCTCGCGCTCCGGTCGCTCGGGCAGTCGCTCGGGCGGTCGCTCGGGTGGCCGTGCCAGGGCGGGGCCGGGCCAGGCGGTGGCGCCTGCCAGCAGCGCGGCGGCGACGAGCAGCATGGCGACGATGCGGGTCCGGGTCGGACGCAGGGGAGAGCCCTCCAGTGGGTGTCGGGGCTGCGACCGCGGGCAGTTCTGCCACATCCGCCATGCCAACGTCAAGCACTTCGAGATATCCAGGTGCTTTATCGTGATCGAGCCGCTCCGGGGCTCGGCCGGTGACGGTGCCCGGTCGTCAGCGCCGGCGGCGCACGATCGCGAGCAGCGTGCCCAACTCCTCGACCCGCAGCAGCCGCGCCATGCCGAGGTAGGTCGCCAGGCCCGCGCCGACGCCGGCGGCGACGGTGACCAGGGAGCCGACCGTGCCGCTGCCAACGAGCTGGGGGGCGCCGCGGGCGAGGAGGACCAGGACCACGCCCATCGCGGCGCCGGCGAGCAGCATGCGGCCGAACGCGCCGAGGATGCGCCGGGCGCCGATCCCGCCGATTCTGGCGGACAGGCGCACGAGCAGCAGGACCGCTCCGACCGCGTAGGCGGAGCTGAACCCCAGCGCCAGCCCCGGGACCTTCCACGGCTGCGGCAGCAGCGCGAACAGCAGCAGGTTGAGCACGACGTTCAGGCCGGTGGAGACGAGGTTGACCCGGAAGGTGGTGCGGGTGTCCTGCAGCGCGTAGAAGGCGCGCAGGGTGAACTGGAACACCGAGAACGGCAGCAGGCCGATCACGAACATGGTGAGGACGTCGGTGAGCAGCTCGACGCTCGCTGCCGTCACCACCCCGTGCGCGAGCAGCAGCCGCACGATTGGCTCGGCGAGCGTGAGGTAGCCGATCGACGCCGGCAGCAGCACCACGGCGGTCAGGCGCAGCCCCCGTGCCAGCGACGCCCGGAACGCGTCCCAGTCCCGTGCCACCGCCTGCTCGCTCATGGGCGGCAGCAGCGCGGTCATCACCGACACCGCGAAGATCCCGTGCGGGAGCTGGAAGAAGGTGAAGGCGGTGACATAGGCCGTGTAGCCGCCCTGGACCCCGGCCGCGAGGATCGGGATCACCGCGTAGCCGAGCTGGTTGGTGACCACGTAGCCGGTCGTGTAGGCCGACAGGGTCGCCATCTTGATGATGGCCGGGTCGCGCAGATGCCACTCCAGGTGGAAGCGGAAGCCGATGCGGCGCAGGAACGGCCACTGCACCGCGGTCATCGCCACGACCCCGAGGGTGGTGCCAAGCCCGAGGAGCAGCTTCTCGCCATGTTCCTGCCGCAGATCGTGTTCTACGGCGTCGGCGCGGTGATGACGGGGCTGCTCAACGCCAACCGGCAGTTCGGGGTGCCGAGGTTCGCCCCGATCCTGAGCAACCTGACCGTGATCGCGGTCGCCACCGCG
>JAKEEW010000585.1 GCA_022616375.1 Sporichthyaceae bacterium | reverse complement strand
GCTACAGCCGGTCGAGGATGCCCTGCAGCGCCGCCACCTCGGCAGCCTGCGACTGCTCGATGGTGGATGCCAGCGCCTTGGCGCCGGCATTGCTGCCCGTACCCTGGAGATCACGGCACACCTGCATGGAGCCGTTGTGGTGCGCGATCATCATGCGGGCAAACATGCGATCAAAGTCGGCCCCGGTCGCCCCCCGCAGCTGGGCCATCTCCTGGTCGGCCATCATGCCCGGCACGCCCGACATACCAGACATGTTGTGGCCGCCGGGTTGCGTGGTGGGCTGGTCCCAGGTTGCCAGCCAACCCATCATCGTGGCGATCTGCTGGTCCTGGTCTGCCTTGATCTGGGCGGCCACCTGCCTGAGCTGCGGGTCAGCGGCTCGGGTCTGGGCCAGGGCGGCCATCTCCACGCCCTGCTGACGATGCATGATCATCATCTGGGCAAGCGCCACATCGGCGTCGTTGAACGCCGACCCCGAGCCGGGGCCGGTGGGTGTGCCCCGGTCGGTGCCCGCGTTCGAGCATGCCGACGCGACGGCGAGAGTCGCGAGCAGGGTGACGCCGGCCAGCATGGCGCGACGCACCAGAGTGCGGTTCATCACAAATGACTGCCTTCCTGTCAGGCCACGGATATACCGACACATGCCATCGACCGGCCACGGGTGTGGTCGGCTGGCGGAATGTCTGCTATCTGCGCTGCACCGACAGGTCGGCGAGAACAAGTCCGTACGAGGGTGGGTGCGGCGGCCCTCGTCCCCACACCGCTCGCGTGCCGCCAAGACTGCCGGCTGCTCCGCCTCGACGGCCATGGGCCGCCGCCCATAGTCCGGCCAGCAGCGCCAGCAGGCCGGCGACCAGCACCGCCACGCACACGGCGAGCGGATGCAGCCTGGTGACGACCGCGCCGATCGAAGCCTGGACCACGCCCGCCATGCCGGCAACACTCAGGTCCGCAGTGGTCATCGCGACATCGTGGCTGGGGACCACAACCTGCCCGGCGACCACATCGGCGCGGCCCGGGGATCCGCCGTGGCCGCTCTCGGTGGGGTGGCCCAGCGTGTGCATTCCCGCGACACCGAGCGCCACGAGGACAAGCAGCAGCCGCAT
>JAKEEW010000584.1 GCA_022616375.1 Sporichthyaceae bacterium | reverse complement strand
GCCTGCACCGGGTAACGAAACGGTTCCCGGTCGACCAGTCCCAGCCGGTCGACTAGCCCCTGACATAGCAAACCGGCCCCCCGCTCTGGACTGCTCCAGGAGCGGGGGGCCGGTTTTAGAACTCGGTTGCGAGTAGGTCTAGTCCACCCGGTATGAGCTGACTCGGCCGGTTGCGGCCGGCGGCCGGTATGTCGGCTGGCGGGTCGAGCCGAGCAGCAGACCGCTCAGCCACGGCACCCGCCTGGCGACCGCCCGGCCGGTCGCGTAAACGACCGCGCCGCAGACGCTGGTGGCGACTGCGATGACCCCGGCCGAGGACGCCTCGTCGACGACGACGCCGAGCCGGGTGGCGAGGTAGGCGGCGACCGCGCCCCAGATGATCGGGACATAGGTGCGCAGGTATGCGACAGCGAGATCGGAAAGCATGAGCAGACCTCCTGGTCTGTGGACACTTTCGTGGACACCCGAGCTGACAGAATCGGGCGCAATAGCGGATAGCCGCACGTCAGGCAGGGTGTGCTGCTGGACATCCGGATGGACATCGTTGGTGCCCGCCGCGCCCACCACCTTCGTGGCACGGTTCCAAACATGCCCTCAGCGGGACGCGGCGGGGGGATTAAGTCGGGTCAGCTAATCGGCGGCGACCCTCAAGACCCGCCGCTATGACCTGCGCAGTGATCTCCGCGGGGAGGAAGCAGCACAGCGGGCCGAACTCGCGGAGCACGGGACCCAGTCGATCAGCATCGCCTTGAGCCGCGGCGATGATCCGCTCGTCCCGCACGGCAGCCTCAAAGAGGTTCAACATCGCGACGCCTCCCCCGATCGGCCACCGGGCACGGAACGGCTCGAGGTGCGCTGGGCACCAGTGCGTGTCGAACGACAGCTCTACACCCATCAGGCACTGCCTTCCAAGGTTGAGGGGTTCAGCGCAGCAGCACACCAAGGACCGCGGTGGCTGGCGCTGAACGAGGCCACGGGGGAAGCCGGGACGCGGCGGGGAACAGGGTGGCTAGCCGGTGTAGG
>JAKEEW010000583.1 GCA_022616375.1 Sporichthyaceae bacterium | reverse complement strand
GTATAGATTGAGTGAGGTCGGCGCGCCGCTCAAACCCGGACCCGATCCGGTTCGATCAAGGAGTCCCCGATGTTCGTCGCCACCGTTGCCGTCTCGATCACGCTCGCCGCGCTGCTGGCGCTAGCTGCCGGCCGCAAGCTCACCCACGCCGAGGCGGTGGTGCGCAGCTACCAGCGGGTGGGCGTCCCCGAGGAGCGACTCAACCTGCTCGCCGCGATCCTGCTCATGGCGGCCGCCGGGATCCCGGGCGGCCTGCTCTGGGCGCCGCTCGGGATCGCCGCCGCGGTCGGCGTGATCGGCTACTTCGTCGTTGCGGTCGGCTTCCACCTGCGGTCCGGCGAGCTCGGCAACCTGGCCAATCCGGTGGGGTATCTGGCGATCGCGGTGGCGGTTCTGGTGCTGCGCCTCACGACCCTGTGACCGGGTCGCGCGCGGGCTCGGCATTGGCGCGCCGAGCGGCGTCGCCGAGCGCCTGCAGGCTGTCCCGCACCAGGTCCGGATCCCGCTGCAACCTCGCCTCGATGGCCCGCATCGCCCGCCCGAACTGGGTCGAGGTGGCTCGATGGGCGGCCAGCCCGGCCGGGGTGAGCTCGAGCTCGTGCGCACGTTGATCCTGCTGATTCCGCCGCCGCCTGGCGTGCTTGCGCGCCACCATCGCCCGGGCGTGGTCGGAGATGGTGGTGGGGGGGAGGCCGAGGATCCGGGCCAGCTCGGTCGGGCTGGTCGGACCGTTCTCGAACAGCACGCTGTAGACCGCGTACTCGTCCGCGCGCAGCGGGGCGCCGGCGAGCGCGCGGGTGAGCAGCGTGCGGACGTGCCCGTTCGCGACGAACAGATCGAACAGTAGGGAGTATCCGGAACCGCGCTCGGCCACGGCGCTCATTGTGCCGGTCCGCCAGCTTTCAAGATACTACGGATCCGTAGTACTGTGTCCGGGGTGCGCACCCCGTTGGTTCTCGCCGCACTCGTCATCGCGGCGGCGCCGGTCACCGCCTGCTCGGACGGCTCGGACCCGGTCGCATCGCCTGCGCCACCCACGACGGGTGCTGCGACCGCGCCGGCCGACCCGGGCAGGCCGGTGACCTTCCCGGCCGCGGACGGCGCAGAGCTGACCGGCATGCTCTTCGGCGCGGGCAGCACCGCCGTAGTGCTGTCGAACATGGGCGACAACGACCCGGCGGACTGGCAACGGTTCGCCCCGGTGCTCGGCCGGCAGGGCTACCTCGTGCTCACCTACCAGTTCCGCTATCCGGTCCGCACCCAGTCCTTTACCGCCACGATGGCCACCGAGACGCTGGCCGACCTGCGCGGCGCGATCGCGTTCGTGCGGGAGCGTGGCGCCGCCGACGTGGTCCTGGTCGGCGCTAGCCTGGGCGGGATGGCCACCGCGAGCCTGGCCGGCGCCGACGGGGTGCGAGCCGC
Organism: Sporichthyaceae bacterium; assembly: GCA_022616375.1. Taxonomy (GTDB): domain Bacteria; phylum Actinomycetota; class Actinomycetes; order JAKEEW01; family JAKEEW01; genus JAKEEW01. Next base: position 382 of record JAKEEW010000583.1, on the reverse strand, counting down.
GGTCGTGCTGTCCTCCCCGGCCGAGATACCCGAGCTTGGCTACGCGGTAGACACCGCCGCGCTCGAGGCCGGCACGGTTCCGATCCTGTACATCGCCGGCGATCGGGACCCGGTCGTGCCGGCCGCGGACACCCGGCGGCTGTACGACCTGACCGCGGGTCCGCGCGAATGGCAGAGCTACCCGGAGGCCGGACACGGCTCCGAGCTGCTGGACACCGCGAGCGGGCCGGCGCTGACCCAGCGGCTGATCCGGTTCCTCGCCGAGACCGTTCCAGCTGGCTAGCTAGTACCGCGGCCGCCAACGTTTGCCTTCTTTGGTGACGCGCCGGTCGAGGTGCGCTGATCTGGGCCGAGACGTTGGCACGCTCGTGTTGTCCGTTCC
>JAKEEW010000582.1 GCA_022616375.1 Sporichthyaceae bacterium | reverse complement strand
CCGGATGGCGGTGCTACGGATCCAGCACGCGGTGTCGGAGTTCGACAGCTGGAAGCGGATGTTCGACATCGACCCGATCGGCCGCAAGGCCCTAAAGATCGAGATAGCCCGGAAACTCGGGCTAGGCCCGGCGCGTCCGGTTCGGCCTGCCCGCGGCCGCGGCCCGAGCTGTGCGAGCCGCCTGGCGGCTCGCGGGCAGAGAACCCGGCCAGCACCCGGATCCCGCAGTTGATCTCGGGCATAATCGGCGGCCTGTTGCTGGTTGGCTCGGTGCCCGGACTGTTGCGGGTGGGGATCCGGCGGCGGCGCTGGCGGCTGGCCGGCCTCGACCCAGCCGCGCGCGCGGATGTGGCCTGGCTGGAGCTGCTGGACACCGCACGCGATCTCGGCTTCGACCGGCAGGACTCGGACACGCCACGGCAGGCCGCGGCGCGCCTGATCAAGGACGCCAAGCCCAAGTCCGGGTACCAGGAATCGCTGCTGCGGCTGACCAACGCGGTCGAGCGGGCCCGGTACGCCACGACCGCGGCCGACGACGCCACTTTGACCGACGATCTCGCCCAGGTCCGGGCCGGCCTGGGCAGCCGGGCCGGCCGGGTCTGGCAACTCAGGGCCGTGCTGCTGCCACAGTCGACCTCGGAGGTCGCCCACCTGGTCGGGGAGCGGATCGCGGACGCGTTGGATGCCATCGACCGCGCGGCGAGTTGGGTGTCCCGGCGGGTGCTGCGCACCGGCGGCGATTGACGCGACCGGCTGGCGCGCACGGACACCGCGCGCACCATCCGGTCGTGCCGGCGGCGGTGAACACGGTGTCGAACACTCGCGTGAACCTGCAATCGCGATCCCGGACGAGAAACCGCAACGCCTCGGCCCTTCCATCGGGTTCCATGAGCAGGTTCCGGGCCTGCTGCGCGACCCATTCCCCGGTGGGATGCGGTGTGGCGCCCAGGACGTACACGAGGCGGGGGCGAGCTCCAGAAGCAGAAGATGTACATGCGGTGCAGGAACACGGTGTCGACGGTGAAAAAGTCACAGGCGAGGGTCGCAGAGGCCTGTGAGCGTCCAGGAACCCCCGCCGCGACCGCGCGGCCGACCCGGCACGGGGTCGATGCCGGCCCGGTGCAGGATCAGCCACACCGTAACGCCACCACCCGGACGGCCGAGGCCGATCAGTTCGCCCTGGATTCTCTTGTGCCCCTGGATGGTTTCTCCGCGGCCATCCGCAGAATGCGCCGCGTATGCCTCGAACGGCACGTCGATCCGGTGGACTCGCTGAACCTGCCGCCACGCGGAGCCCATCACAGCCCGGGTGTCAAGCAAAACCCCGTCCAGATCGAACAGCACCAGCCCGATCCGGTTGCCGACGACTCGGGGAGATCGAACAATCGCATCGTGATAGGGAAGCGGATTGTCGTGGTCATCCCGGCCCGGTTTGGGTCCAGCCGATTCCCCGGCAAGCCGCTGGCCGCCCTTGCCGGCAAGCCACTTGTCTGGCACCCGTACACCCGCAGCAGCCAGGCCAGACTCATCGCCGATGTCATCGTTGCCACCGATGACGAGCGCATCGCCGCGGCTTGCCGCGAGCTTGGTCTGCGCGCTGTCATGACCGGTCCCGCGCTCACGGGCACGGACCGGGTCGCCGAATGCGCCCGGCGCCTCCCGGCCGACGGGTATGTCAATGTCCAGGGTGACGAGCCGCTGATCTCGCCGGCGAGGCCATCGACGCCGTCGCCCATGCCCTGGCCAGCGAGACCGACCCGGCCGTGCTGGCCGTCAACGCCTGCGCCGCCATCCGCGACCCGGCCGTCATCGCTAGCGCCAACGTTGTCAAGGTCGCCATGCGCCCGGACCGGCTTGCGTTGTTGTTCTCCCGGCAGCCCATCCCGTACCCGCGCGGCGCTCAGCCGGATTACCTGCGGCAGCTCGGTTTGTACGGCTTGACCCGGGCCGGACTGGACACCTTCGCCGGCCTCCCGCCCGGCCCGCTCGAGCTGGCCGAAAGCATCGAGATGCTTCGCCTGCTCGAGCACGGGTTTGCCGTGCGCATGGTGCAGGTCGACGATGCCGGCACCGCCGTCGACACCCCCGAGGACCTCGCCCGGGTGGAGCGGATGCTGCGTGCCACGCAGGCCGGCTCGGGAGCCGCCTGAAGCCACGGTGGTCTCGGTGGCACGGTTATCCGTTACCGCACGCCGGAACCTGCGGTAGGACCAGCCCCCAACGAGTTCCGCCGTCATGGCGGGGTCCATCGTTCGACGCTGCCAGGGGCGAACTCGGCCCACAGTGCCTTGCCGCCGCTGACCGGCCGCCAGCCGAACCTGGTCGCAATCGCTCGAACGAGGTACAACCCACGTCCGCCCTCGTCGTCGTCCTCGGCGATCGCGTAGGGCGGAGCCGTGTCGCTGGAATCGGTGACCTCCACCCGAAACGTCCCATCGACCTTCACAGTGGCGGCCAGACGCACGGTCTGACCGGGCGAGGTATGCCGGATCGCGTTGGTCACCAGCTCGCTGGTGACTAGCTCCGCCGCGTCGATCACGTCGGCGTCGCATCGCCCGGTCAGCATGGTGCGGACCATCCGCCGAGCCCTGGGCACCGAGTCGGGGGATGGCACCAGGTGCACGCCGAGGCTGTCCGCACTCCTATCGCCATGCGGGTGTGGCGTCCGCTCAAGCCCGGCAGCGACCCGCTGCAACACCACAAGGTCATTCATGGTCGGCGTGGCTCGCGAGGTTCGTGGTGTCGGCACCCGGTGCGGCAGCTCACCCGCTGAGTCGCAGTCCGAGGCTCTGGGTGTGTGTCGACCAGGATCATCCCCTTTCGCCTCACGCCCGCCTCCATTCATCGCCGCCTCCTCCTGCGGGTAGCACAGCAGCCCGGCGATCGGGCGGAGAAGGCCTTGGCGGCGGCGTCGTGTTGCAGGCGTTGCACGCCGTTTCTGGTCGATCTCCTCCCGCGGCACTACGTTCCGTTATGGACCGTGGCGGATGCGTGTTCGACGCGGGGAGGCCGAGTGAGCCGCCAGCGCAACGAACGCCTGCTGGACCTGGTCGCGCAGACCGGCTCCAGCTACGAGGCGCTGATGGCGCACCTGCGCGAACTCGCCCGCAGCCGGGGTCAGGAGCTTGGATACGGCCAATCGGCGCTGGCGCAATGGGTGGCCGGGCACGTTCCACCACCAAACGTCCAGCGCCTCTTCGCACAAGTACTGTCGGCCAAGCTCGGCCGCCGGGTTCATCCAGCTGATGTGTGGCTGGACGCCCTCGTCGAGCGGTTGCTGGAGTTCTCCGGCGACGTCGATGAAGCGGTGCGCCTGGTGACCGAGCTGTGGAGGCATGACGTGCGGCGTCGTGAGTTCCTGCGCGGCACTGTCGACACCGCGCTGATGGTCACCCCGGTGTTCGGCTGGTTGATCACGCCGGTGCCGGAGACCGTCAGTCACGCCGGGATCCGCCGGGTCGGTGCTGCCGACGTACGCCGCCTGTATACCGCGCTGGAGCGGTTTGGACACGCAGACCACCACCACGGAGGCGGCCAGCTCCGCGAGAGCCTGGTGCGCTACCTCCACACCAGGGTCACACCGCTGCTGAACGGCCGGTACAGCGACCGGGTCGGACGGGAGCTGTTCCGGGTCGCGGCCCTGCTTACGCGCAAGGCCGCCATGGGCGCGTACGACAGCGGCAGGCACGGACTCGCCCAGGCCTACTTCACCCAGGCGTTGCGGCTCGCGCACGCCGCGTCAGACCCAACTCTGGGTGCGCACGTGCTGGCCAGCATGAGCCACCACACCCTCGATCTGAACCGGCCTGCCGACGCCGTTCAGATCGCCAGGGCCGCTGCGGTTGGAGCGCGCCGGGCGGCACCAGCCGCAATCCTGGCCAAGATCGCGGTGCTGGAGGCGCGAGGTCACGCGCGCCTCGGCGACTGGGTTGGCTGCGATCGGCAGCTCGTCGCCGCTGCCAAGCTCCGGGAGCGCCTCACCACGGAGACACTGGACACCGCCTGGCCGGCCAGCGTCAGCGCCGCCTACCTCGATGGCCAGACCGCGGCCTGCTACCTCGATCTTGATCGAGCAGACCTGGCGATTCGGTACGCGTCGGCGGCGTTGGCGTCGTATCCGGCCCACCAGGTCCGTCGCCGCGCGATGAGCTCAGCGAACCTGGCGCTCGCCCACGCCAGAAACCGCGATCTCGATGCGGCCGCCAACATTGGGTTCGACGCCGTCCGGCTGGCCGATCAGCTGGACTCGGCACGTACCCGCGCGAGCCTGCGCGCCCTGCGCCTCACCCTGACTCCGTTCGCCTCGACTGGCACGGTTCGTGACTTCCTAGAGCGGACAACGCCAGCCGCGGAACCCCTTGATAGTGTCCCGACCAATGCTGCTCGTCTGCTGGGACATTGACCGCACATTGATCGATGCCGCCGGAGTCGACAAGCAAGCCTGGCTGCAGGCCTGCAGCGACATATCCGGGCGCCGCATCACCCAACTTCCAGTCGGCACGTCAGGGCGAACCGACCCGCAGATCCTCCTCGACATCCTCACGTCGGCCGGAATCCTGACACCGGATGCCGCCGCCTTCCTACCTGCCGTGCTCGAGCGTGAAGCCGTCATCCTCGCATCTCACCGCGACCAGCTCGCCCGGAAAGGGAAGGCACTGCCCGGCGCACGCGAGGCCCTGGCCGCCCTCGCCGACGAACCCGGCGTCCTGCAAACCGTGGTCACCGGAAACGTCCGCCCCAACGCCGAACTGAAGCTGGCCGCATTCGATCTCGACCGCCACCTCGACCTCGACCTCGGCGGCTACGGATCCGACAGCCCAGACCGAGCGACCCTGATCGGCCTCGCCAGACAACGCACCAGCACCGCGCACAGGCTACCCATCCAGTCCATCAAGATCGTCGTCGTCGGCGACTCCCCACGCGATATCGACGCGGCGCGTGCGGCACGCGCCCGCAGCGTGGGCGTCGCAACCGGACGCAGCAGCATCGACGAGCTAGCAGCCGCCGGCGGCGACGCCGTCCTGGAGGATCTCACCGACACCGACTCGGTGTACGCCGCGATCCTCGGGCGCCGGCTCCAGCGCGGGTGATGGTTTGCGGCCGAGCCGCGCCGCGTCGACGAGGCGTTAGGCCGGAGAACTCTCCACCGGTGATCCCGACGACGAACTCGACCCGAGCCAGCCCCGCCAGCTTGCGGGCGTAACCGGCATCGGGCGATCACCGACGGCCAAGATGCACCCGGCTCGGAGCCGGACCCGGCCCTGCCTGCCCGAGCTTGCTGCCGGCGAGGTCATTCCGGCTGAGATCCAGCGCGGGACGCCCCCTTTCTCGATCAGGCGCAGAAACCTCAGAGACTGCGATCCACTCAGCTCTCCGACGGCTACCTCCAGCTGTCCGGCGCGAAGGTGTTCATCGGACCAGCTGGCACGACGCTGCTGGTGGGTGGCAACTGGAAGACTGTGATCTGCGCCTAACACCCGCCCGGGCCATGCGTCTCAACGAGGAAGATCGATGCCCAACGATTCCAGGTTGTGCCATCGGCCTACGTGGTTCTCCGTCGCGGCGACGATGCGTTCCTCCAATTGCGGCAGAACACCGGCTACTTGGATGGGTACTGGGCGTCGTCGACCGCCGGACACGTCGAGGAGTCGGTGCTGGCGGCGGCGTGTCACGAGGTTGCTGAGGAGCTGGGCGTCAGGATCGATCCGGGGAACCTCAACCCACTGGCAACGGTGTACCGAACTGCCCGCATTGGTGACCCCTCGACGAACGGGTCGACTTCTTCTTCGACTGCCGCGCTGGCTTGGTGAGCCGAGCGCTAAGGAGCCGCACAAGGTCGGTGGCTTGGCGTGGTTCCCGGTCGACGCGCTGCCGCAGCCGTTCGCTCCGCATGAGTTGTTCGTGCTGTCGAGGCACCTAGGTGGGACCTTGATCCCGGTCCTCACCGACGGTTTTGAAGCGTCCCAGGTTTGATGCCGCTCCTATGCGGGTTGCGGCTCTGGGTTGAGGGTCGCGTGGTGGGCCTGCTCGAACTCTACGGGGTTCATCATCTCGG
>JAKEEW010000581.1 GCA_022616375.1 Sporichthyaceae bacterium | reverse complement strand
GTCGCCCGGTGTGGACATCAGGCCCTGACCGCCGACCGGCTGCTGCTGGACGCGATCACTGTCGCCGACGAGGATCGCTTGCAGCGAGCGCGGCTTTTCACCGGAGCGGCCTACCTGCTGCATGAGGTAACCAGCGAAGCCGACATCACATCGACGATGCAGGTGGTGTTGGCCCGTGCCGGGCAGACCAGCTCGGTCCGTACCGACGGCCGGTTCGCGGTCGCCTGGGCCCGCGGCGCGCCGGCTGACAGCGGCCACGTCGGCGCGGTGGTCAGCGTGAGCGCACGCGGCAACCTGCTGGCCTCCGGTGGCGAGGACGGCGTGCTGCGCCTGTGGGACCTGTCGACCCGCCGCGTGCTGCACCAGCTGCGCGGCCACACCGGTTGGATCTACGCCACCGCGATCTCGCCCGACGGCACCGTCGTCGCCTCCGCCGGGGAGGACACCCTCATCCGGCTGTGGGAGACCACCACGGGTGCCGCTGTCGGTGCCCTGGCCGGCCACACGCAGCGCGTACGCGCCCTGGCCTTTGGCGCCAGCGCCCCGCGGCTAGTCACCGGCGGCGAAGACGGGCGGGTGCTGGTCTTCGACAGCGACCGCAAGACGCTGGTGCGTAGCGTCGCCAGCCAGCGGACACCCATCTGGTCGGTCGCCGTCGACGTAGCCGACATGCTGATCGCTACCGGTGGGGAGGACGAGTTCATCCGCCTGTACGCGCTGGGCGACGGCCGGCTGCTGGCGGAGAAGGCCGCCCATCGCGACTGGATCCGCTCGCTCGCGTTCGCGTCCACGCCTGGTCTGCTCGCCTCAGCATCCGGCGATGCCACGGTGCGCATCTGGTCAGTCACAGACCGGGGGATCACGCCCGTCCGCCAGCTCGATCTTGCCACCCGTCCGCGCGCGGTCGCCCTGACGGACCAGCGGATTGTTGTCGGGGACGAGAACGCCATTCTGCATGCGATCACCGCAGACGGCCGGGCAGCACAGGTGCCCATGCCTGCCGGGGTCGACTGGATCCGCACCATCGCCATAGGCAACGAGGCCGCGGTGGTGGCCGGATGCGAGGACGGCGGTCTTCGTATCTGGCAGCCATCCGGCGCGCTTGCCACCCTCGCCGAGCCCGTCAACACGGTGTGGTCCGCGGCGCTAGCAAGCAATGGTCGCCTGGCCGTGCTCGGCTACGGCGACGCAACCGTCACCGTGTTCGACATGGCCTCCCACACCCCGGTGCGTACCCTGGCGGCCGGCACCGGCCGGGTGTGGTCGCTGGCGGCGGGCGGCGAGCGTATCGCGGCCGCGTGCGGCGATGGCCAAGTACGGGTCTGGTCGGCGCGCGCGGACGATCTGGTGCTGTGCGTGAACGAGGACGTGTCTCGCAGCTGGGCGGTCGCGGTGACCTCGTCCGGGGATCGGCTGGCGGCGAGTACCGGCGACGGTCGGGTGCGCCTGTGGGATCTGCGCTTGGGATCGCTTGTTTGGGAGCGGCCTGCGCGGGCCGGTCGGGTACGTTCGCTGGCCTTCGACGACGCCGGTGAGTTGTTGGCCGCCGCTGGTGGTGACGGATCGATCCGGCTGTGGCGCTCGTCCACGGGTGAGCAGGT
>JAKEEW010000580.1 GCA_022616375.1 Sporichthyaceae bacterium | reverse complement strand
GAGGGCATTAACGGGCTGGGCTGGCTCCTGGACGACCTGATCGAGCGAGTCCCGTCGACTCGGCAGGCGATCGTGCTGTCGGTCGACGGGCTGCTGATGGCGACATCGGACGGCATGCGCCAGTCCGACGCCGAGCACATGTCCGCCATTGCCGCAGGCTTTCAAAGCCTCGCCCGAGGCGCCAGCCGGCATTTCCAGGCTGGCTCGGTTCGGCAGACCATCGTCGAGATGGAGTCTGCGTTTCTGTTTGTCACCGCCGCCGGGTACGGAGCCTGCCTCGGTGTGCTCGCCGACTCGACCTCCGACATCGGGCTGATCGCCTACGAGATGGCCATGCTCGTCAAGCGGGTCGGGCAGACCCTGTCGTCGCCGTCGCGGCCGGCAGCCGATGTGGGATGACACCCGATGGTGGATGACGAAGGCCCTTACCGACCGGCGCCTGGTCGGAGTTCCTGGACCGGCACTCACCGGTCCGGCGGGGCCCGGTTCGGCATCGGGCGGGCCGACCGGATCCGACCCGCGGCACCGCGCGAGCGACCGCCGCCGGAGCCGGCTGACGATGTCGATCAATTCGACCCAGACGACCAGCACGACTGGCTAGACCACGAGGCCGGCCCGGTGGTGCGGCCGTACACCTTGACGGGCGGGCGATCCCGACCAACAACCGGCGGGTTGACCCTGCTCACCCACATCGAAGCGCTCTACGCGCCGGAAGCGGACCTTTTCGAGCTGCAGCCCGAACACCGGTTGATCCTCTCGATGACCCGGACCGCGCTGTCCATAGCCGAGATCGCCGCCCGCATCGACCTTCCGGTCGGGGTGATCCGGGTGCTCGTCGGTGATCTCCTCCAGGCCAGCCTGGTGTCGACGTTAGAATCGGACACGACGATCAACCCACCCGACGAAAGTATCCTGCAGGCGGTGATCGATGGACTCCGGGCGCTCTGATCGGCGTGCCCCAGTGGCCTTCAAGATCCTCGTTGCGGGCGGATTCGGGGCCGGCAAGACCACGCTGGTCGGGTCCTGCAGCGAGATCATGCCGTTACAGACCGAGGAGTACCTCACCGACGCGAGCATCCGCACCGACGACGTCACCGGCGTCGAGGGCAAGACGGCCACGACAGTCGTCATGGACTTCGGCCGCATCGGCATCAACGACGACGTCGTGCTCTACCTGTTCGGCGCGCCTGGCCAGGACCGGTTCTGGTTTCTGTGGGACGAGCTCGCGCTGGGCGCCCTAGGCGCG
>JAKEEW010000579.1 GCA_022616375.1 Sporichthyaceae bacterium | reverse complement strand
CCGCGCTCGCCGCGCCCGTCACCAAGGCTCGTCATGTGCCGTGGTCCACCACCGCCCATAGATCGTTACGGTACGTCCCGCTCACGGCACTCTCCGCTACCACCCAGCTCCGCTCGACCCTCGCCCTGTTCACGCCATGGGAGCAGTTGATGAGACAACCACTTCGACGTGCGGCGGCCGGCACCACGGTCGTCCTGTTAGCGCTAGGCCTGGTCTACCTGACCCCGGGCTCAGCGGCGGCGGCCCCGAACACGGCCGTATTCACCGAGACCGACTGGGGAACCGGTTACGAGGGCAGGTACACGATCACGAACGGAGGAACCACCGCGATCACGTCCTGGCGGGTCGAGTTCGACCTACCCGGCGGTGCGTCGATCAGCTCGTCCTGGGACTCGGTGCGCACGTTCACCGCGCCCAACCACTACCGGTTCGACAACGCTGGTTGAAACGGGACGATCCCGGCCGGCGGCACGGTTAGCTTCGGGTTCATTGCCGCACCCGGCGGGAACACCGCGCCGATCAACTGCACGCTCAACGGATTGCCGTGCAGTGGGGCCGCGGACACCTCCCCGCCCACCGTGCCTGGCAACCTGCGGGTCACCGGGCTGACCTCCACCAGCGTGTCGCTGGCCTGGAACGCGTCTACCGACAACGTCGCGGTGACCGGATACGACGTGTTCCGCAACGGCAGCCTCCTGATCACCGTGCCGGGTCTGACCCACACGGTTGGTGGGCTGACCGCGGGCACCCAGTACACGTTCACGGTCCGCGCCAGGGACGGCGCCGGCAACGTGTCCGGGCAGAGCAACCAGGTCACGGCGACGCCGCAGGCGGACACTCAGGCCCCGAGCATCCCGGGCAACCTGCGTTCTACCGGAAAGACCTCGACCAGCGTGTCGCTGGCCTGGAACGCGTCCACCGACAACGTCGGGGTGACCGGCTACGACGTGTTCCGCAACGGCAGCTTCCTGATCACGGTCACCGGGCTGACCCACACCGTGGGCGGGCTGACCCCGAACACCCAGTACACGTTCCGGGTCAGGGCCAGGGACGGCGCCGGCAACCTGTCCGGGTTGAGCAACACGGTGACCGAGACCACCCTGCCGGGTGGCGGTGGCGGCGCGTTCAAGAAGGTCGGCTACTACACCCAGTGGAGCATGTACTCGACCGGGCGGAACTTCCAGCTGCAGGACCTGGATGCGGCCGCCTCGGCCGGCAAGCTGACCCACATCTTCTACGCGTTCGGCAACGTCAACCAGTCCGGCCAGTGCTTCGAGGCGAACGCGGCCGGGGTCGGCGACGCGTGGGCCGACTACCAGCGCAGGTTCCCGGCCAACGAGTCGGTCGACGGCGTGGCCGACGTGTTCAACCAGCCGCTGGCCGGCAACTTCAACCAGCTCAAGAAGCTCAAGGCGAGGTATCCGAACCTGAAGGTGTTCATGTCGCTCGGCGGCTGGACCTGGTCGCGATACTTCTCCAACGCCGCACTCACCTCGGCTTCGCTGACCGCTTTCGCCGAGTCCTGCGTCGATCTGTTCATCCGCGGCAACCTGCCGCTGCTCGGCGGTGAGCCGCAGGGCGGCCCGGGCTCCGGGCTCGGGGTGTTCGACGGCATCGACATCGACTGGGAGTGGCCCGCGTCCGAGGGCAATGTCGGCAACGTGATCAGACCGGAGGACAAGGCCAACTTCGTCCTGCTGCTGCAGCGGCTCCGGCAAGAGCTGGACGAGGCCGGCGCCGAGCAGGGTAAGACGTTCGGGCTGTCCGCGTTCCTGCCGGCCGACCCGGCCAAGATCTCGGTAGGGATCGACGCGGCGATATTCAACTCGTTGGACTTCGCCACGGTGCAGGGCTACGACTTCCACGGCGCCTGGGAGAACCAGACCAACCACCAGTCGCAGCTGCTCACTCCGGCGGCGGACCCGTCCCCGGGCAGGTTCAGCGTCGACAGGGCCATCGACACCTACCTCGCGCTGGGCGTGGCGCGGTCGAAGCTGGTGGTCGGGCTGCCGGCGTACGGCCGCGGCTGGACCGGGGTCGGCAGCGCCAACAACGGGCTGTACCAGGCGTCGGCCGGGCCGGCTCCTGGCACGTTCGAGGCCGGCACCGAGGACTACCGGGTGCTGAAGAACCGGGCCGGCAACCGCTTCCGGGACAGCGTCCACGGTGCGTTCTGGCTCTACGACGGCAGCCAGTGGTGGAGCTACGACGACCCGACGCTGATCGGGCAGAAGGCTCAGTGGGTTGAGGACGAATCACTGGGCGGGGTCATGCTGTGGTCGCTCGACGGCGACGACGGCTCCCTCGTTACTGCCTTCCACAACGTCCTCGGGTAAGTCGTGGGGACGGTCCGGGGCCGTCGGGGCGGGCTAGGCAGGCACCCAGTCTGCTTGCGCCCGCACCCGATCGGCCCCGGCCCTTCCGTTACTACCTGAGGTGGTTGGGGTGAGGGCCGGGCCGTCGAGTGGGCATGACCCCGGTCAGTGGTTCGGGGGTTAGGCAGGGCAGGGGCGTAGGCAGGGGCAGGGGCTAGATGGGGCGGCGGCCGGGGAATCCGCAGTCGGCTCGGTGAAACCAGTTGATCTCGGTGTCACCCTCGAGCCAGCACCACAACACCGGGACGCCGTCGCGTTCGCCGGGGAAGTCCAGCAGCAGCGGCGCGATTCCCTTCACCTCCGCGCCCTTGACCCCCAGCGCCTCGATCCCGGCGTAGAACCGTGCCTCCAACGCCTTGGCGTCGGCCAAGGCGCCGAGTGGGCTGCTGCCGGAATGCAGGAGGTCGGCCTGGATCTCGGCGAGATCGGCCCGTAGCAGAAGCAGCTTCTCGATCTCGGGCTGCAACTCATCCAGGATCGCGCGAGCCTGCTCCAACGTCACCACGCCGCCAGTATCCCGCGACCGGCGTTAGCGGGGCTCGCGGCCCGGCTTCCACTTGAGCGAGCAGCCCAGGCTGGGCTGGTGGGGCTCCGGTACAGCGGTGCCGGCGAGCACGTTGTCCACCGCAGCCGAAAGCAGCTCACCGGTGACCGGCCGGCCGTTGCCAGGCGTGGAGTAGTCGAACGCGCCACGGTATGCCAGCCGGAGGGACGCGTCGTAGAGGAAGTAGTCCGGCGTGCACGCCGCACGGTAGGCCGCCGCCGCGTCCTGCTCGGTGTCGAGCAGGTACGGGAACGTCCAGCCGGCGCGGGCTGCCTGGGCGCGCAACTGATCCGGCCGGTCGTCCGGATACGCATCGGTGTCGTTGCTGCAGACCCCCACCACGCCGAGACCGCGTTCGGCATAACCGGCCAGCACCGGGCCGACGACAGCCTCCTGGTGCCGGACGTAGGGACAGTGGTTGCACAGGAACGCGACCAGCAGCCCGGGCGCGCCGTCGAAATCGGAGAGGCCTACCTTGTCGCCGTCCAGGGTCGGCAACGTGAACGGCGATGCCGGCGTGCCGAGCGGGACCATGAATGAGCTGACTGCCACCCGGCCATCCTGCCACGGCACCGCCCGCCGCACTGGCCGGGTCCCGGCCAGCTCAGCCGATCGCGGCCAGCGGCTGGGCCACCGGTGTGCCCGAGCCGTCCCGCTTTCCGGTCGGGGCCGGCAGCTCGATCGGCACCCCGGTGGCGGCCGCTCCGCGAGCCGGGGCCGGTCCGGCCCAGGCCAGCAGCACGGTGTCCTCGCCCTTGAGGAACCGGTGGCAGCGCACCCCACCGGTGCCGCGGCCCTTGGCCGGGAACTCGGAGTACGGCGCCACCTTGACCGAACCGCCACCGGTACCGGGGAGCGCGCCCGACGCTCCGGCCACCGTTACCACGCAGGCTTCCGATTCCGGATCCACCGCACCGAACCAGAGCACCCGGGTGCGCGCGGCCAGCCGTACCCCGGCCATCCCGCCGGCGGCCCGGCCCTGCGGACGGACCTGGGTCGCGGAGAACCGCAGCAGCTGGGCGTCGGTGCTGACGAACACCAGGTCTTCCTCGCCGGTCACTAGCTCGACCGCGCCGACGACCTCGTCACCGGGCTTGAGCGCGATCAGCTCCCAGGCGTCCTTGTTCGACGGGTAGTCGGTGAGCACCCGCTTGACCACGCCCTGCGCGGTACCCAGCGCGACCCCCGGCCCGTCGGTCGACACCGAGGCCAGCCCGATCACCCGCTCGTTCTTGTCCAGCGCGAGGAACTCGGCCAGCGGCGCGCCGCCGGCTAGGTTCGGCGCATCGTTGGTCGGCGGCACCGCGGGCATGTCGAGCACCGACAGCCGGATCATGCGACCGGTCGACGTGAGCGCGCCGACCTCGCCCCGAGCCGTGGTCCGTACCGCCGCGACGATGATGTCGTGCTTGGCCCGGCGCCCACCGCGGGGGAGCGGTTCGTCCGACATGGTCCGGGCCAGCAGGCCGGTGGAGGACAGCAGCGCAAAGCACGGGTCGTCAGTGACCTCGAGCGCGATCGCCTTGGTCGCCGGCACCTCGGCCGACTCGAGCAGAACGGTGCGCCGCGGGGTGGCGAACTGGGTGGCGACCGCGGCCAGCTCATCGGAGACCAGGCCGCGCAGCAGATCGTCGGAGTCGAGGATCGCGGTCAGCTCCGCGATGATCCGGACCAGCTCGGTCAGCTCGTCGCGCAGCTTGGTCACTTCCAGCGAGGTCAGCCGGCGCAGCGGCATGTCCAGAACCGCCTGGGCCTGGATCTCGGACAGGTCGAACACCGCGATCAGCCGTTCCCTGGCGTGCCCGGTGTCCCGGCTGGACCGGATGATCTGCACGACCTCGTCGATGTTGTCGACCGCGACGATGAGCCCTTCGAGCAGGTGCTTACGTTCCTCGGCGCGCCGTCGCCGGAACTCGCACCGCCGGCGCACGACCTCGAACCGGTGGTCGAGGTAGAACTGCAGCAGTTCCTTGAGCCCGAGCGTGAGCGGCTGGCCGTCCACCAGTGCGACGTTGTTGATGCCGAACGTGTCTTCCATCGGGGTCAGCTTGTAGAGCTGCTCGAGGATCGCTTCCGGTACGAACCCGTTCTTCACCTCGATGACGAGCTGGAGCCCCTTCTCCCGGTCGGTGAGGTCGGTGAGGTCGGCGATCCCGGCCAGCTTCTTGGACTGCACCAGCTCCTTGATCCGGGCCATCACCTTCTCCGGCCCCACCCCGTAGGGCAGCTCGGTGACCACGATGCCCTTGCGCCGTGGCGTGATCGCCTCGATCCGCGCGGTCGCTCGGGTCCGGAACGTGCCGCGGCCGGCGTCGTACGCCTCCCGGATCCCGTCCAACCCGACGATCTTGCCGCCGGTGGGCAGGTCGGGGCCGGGGATGAAGCGCATGATGTCGTCGAGGTCGGCCTGCGGGTTGTCGATCAGGTGCCGGCAGGCGGCGATGACCTCGCCGAGGTTGTGCGGCGGCATGTT
>JAKEEW010000578.1 GCA_022616375.1 Sporichthyaceae bacterium | reverse complement strand
CTGCCCGGCGACCTGCCGGCCCGGCGCGGCATGTTCGGCGTCGGCGGCACCGGCGACACCTCCGGTTACGGCCGGCTGGTCCGCCGGATCGAGCTGCCCGGCCCGAGCCCGCGGCCGTACGGCGGCTACTTTGACGACGTGGCCGACCAGCTCGCCGCGGCGCTCGGCGAGGGCGGCGGCGAGCTGACCGAGGCGATCGAGAAGGTCGTGGTCGACCGGGGCGAGATGACGGTCTTCGTCCGCCGGGAGCACCTACTCGAGATCGCCTCGCTGCTGCGCGACGACCCGGCGCTGCGGTTCGAGCTGTGCACCGGGGTGTCCGGCGTGCACTACCCGGACGAGACCGGGCGCGAGCTGCACGCGGTCTACCACCTGCGCTCGATCACCCATAACCGGCTGATCCGGATCGAGGTGACGGCACCCGATGGCGACCAGCACATCCCGTCGCTGGTGTCGGTGTATCCAACCCTGGACTGGCACGAGCGGGAGACCTACGACTTCTTCGGCATCGTGTTCGACGGACACCCGGCGCTGACCCGGATCGAGATGCCCGACGACTGGGACGGCCACCCGCAGCGCAAGGACTACCCGCTGGGCGGGATACCGGTCGAGTACAAGGGCGCCGAAATACCGCCGCCGGACGAGCGGAGGTCGTACGCGTGACCGGCCTGTACAAGGGCGCCGAAATCCCGACTCCACCGATGGAGCGGAGGTCGTACGCGTGACCGGCCTGTACAAGGGCGCCGAAATCCCGACTCCACCGCTGGAGCGGAGGTCGTACGCGTGACCGGCCTGTACAAGGGCGCCGAAATCCCGACTCCACCGCTGGAGCGGAGGTCATACGCATGAGCGACCAGGCAGCAGAGGGCCGGGTCTACACGGTCAGCGGCGGCGACTGGGACGAGATCGTCACCGAGCTCGGCGAGGCCCGCGAAGAGCGGGTGGTGGTCAACATGGGCCCGCAGCACCCGTCCACGCACGGCGTGCTGCGGCTCATCCTCACCCTGGAGGGCGAGACCGTCACCGAGGTCAGGTGCGGCATCGGCTACCTGCACACCGGGATCGAGAAGAACTGCGAATACCGCAACTACACCCAGGGCGTCACGTTCGTGACCCGGATGGACTACCTGGCGCCGTTCTACAACGAGACCGTCTACTGCCTCGCGGTGGAGAAGCTGCTGGGCATCACCGACCAGATCCCGGACCGGGTCAACGTGATCAGGGTCATGCTGATGGAGCTGAACCGGATCTCCTCGCACCTGGTCGCGCTGGCCACCGGCGGGATGGAGCTCGGTGCGCTGACCGTGATGACCGCGGGCTTCCGGGAGCGCGAGGAAGTCCTCGACGTGTTCGAGATGATCACTGGGTTGCGGATGAACCACGCCTACATCCGGCCCGGCGGGTTGGCCCAGGATCTGCCGCCCGGCACCGTGGACAAGGTGCGCGAGCTGGTCGCGCTGTTGCGCACCCGGATCCGCGACTACGAGAACCTGCTCAACGAGAACCACATCTGGCTGGCCCGGACCAAGGGCGTCGGATACCTGAACCTGACCGGCTGCATGGCGCTCGGGATCACCGGACCGATGTTGCGGGCCACCGGGTTGCCGCACGACCTGCGTAAGTCCGCGCCGTACTGCGGCTACGAGAACTACGAGTTCGAGACCATCACCCGCACCGGTGCGGATGCCTACGACCGGTACATCATCCGGGTCGAGGAGATGAAGGAATCCCTCAAGATCGTGGAGCAGTGCCTGGACCGACTCGCGCCCGGCCCGATCATGGTCGAGGACAGGAAGATCGCCTGGCCGGCGCAGCTCGCGCTCGGCAGTGACGGTCTGGGCAACTCGCTCGACCACATCCGCACCATCATGGGCACCTCGATGGAGGCGCTGATCCACCACTTCAAGCTGGTGACCGAGGGCTTCCGGGTGCCCGCCGGCCAGGCCTACGCGGCGGTCGAGTCGCCGCGCGGTGAGCTCGGCTGCCATCTGGTCAGCGACGGCGGCACCCGGCCCTACCGGGTGCATTTCCGGGACCCGTCGTTCACCAACCTGCAGGCGGTGGCCGCGATGTCCGAGGGCTCGCTGGTCGCCGACGTGATCGCCGCGGTCGCCTCGATCGATCCGGTGATGGGAGGGGTGGACCGCTGATGGCATTCAGCGACGACGTCCGGACTCGCCTCGACGTGGAGGCGAAGGAGATCATCGGGCGATACCCGCACAAGCGTTCCGCACTGCTACCGCTGCTGCACCTGGTGCAGGCCGAGGACGGCTACGTCACCCCGGCCGGGATCGAGTACTGCGCCGAGCAGCTCAACCTCACCACCGCCGAGGTCGCCGCGGTGGTCACGTTCTACACGATGTACAAGCGCCGCCCGGTCGGTGACTACCACGTCGGGGTGTGCACGAACACGCTGTGCGCGGTGATGGGTGGCGACCAGATCTTCGCCGAGCTCAAGGAGCACCTCGGGGTCGGCAACGACGAGATGACCGAGGACGGCGTGCTCACCCTCGAGCACATCGAGTGCAACGCGGCCTGCGACTTCGCTCCGGTGATGACGGTCAACTGGGAGTTCTTCGACAACCAGACACCGCAGGCGGCCAAGGACCTGGTCGACCGGCTCCGTGCCGGCGACCCGCCGGCCCCGACCCGCGGCCCGAGCCGTCTGTGCACCTGGAAGCAGGCGTCCCGGGTGCTGGCCGGCTTCCCGGACGGGCTGGCCGGCGAGGGCGTCGCCGCCGGCCCGGCCAGTCTGGTCGGCCTCGAGCTGGCCAAGGAGCACGGCTGGGCGGCCCCGAAAGCCGGGTCGAAGGCCGGGCCGGAAGCTGGGGCGGCAGATCCTGGGACAGATGCTGGGAAAGATGCTGGGGCCGACTCATGACCGACACGCTGACCCCGGTGCTATCCGCGTTCTGGGACGCCGACGACGCGTTCACCCTGGACGGCTACCGCCGGCACGGGGGCTACCAGGCACTGCCGATTGCGCTCGGCATGCACCCGGACACGGTGATCCAGGCGGTCAAGGACTCCGGGCTGCGCGGTCGCGGCGGCGCCGGCTTCCCGACCGGGATGAAGTGGGGCTTCATCCCGCAGGGCGACGGCAAGCCGCACTACCTGGTGGTCAACGCCGACGAGTCGGAGCCTGGCACCTGCAAGGACGTGCCGCTCATGATGGCCAACCCGCACGTGCTGATCGAGGGCTGCGTGATCTCGGCCTACGCGATCCGGGCTCACCAGGTGTTCATCTACGTCCGCGGTGAGGTGCTGCACGTGATCCGGCGGCTGCAGCAGGCGGTCGCCGACGCGTACCAGGCCGGCTACCTGGGCCGCGACATCGCCGGCTCGGGCTACGACGTCGACCTGGTCGTGCACTGCGGAGCCGGGGCGTACATCTGCGGCGAGGAGACCGCGCTGCTGGACTCGCTGGAGGGCCGGCGCGGCCAGCCCAGGCTGCGGCCGCCGTTCCCCGCGGTCGCCGGGCTGTATGCGGCACCGACCGTGGTCAACAACGTCGAGTCGATCGCTTCGGTGCCCTCGATCATCGCCAACGGTGCCGACTGGTTCGCCGGGCTTGGCACCGAGAAGTCGAAGGGGTACGGGTTCTTCTCGCTGTCCGGGCACGTGGCCAAGCCGGGACAGTACGAGGCGCCGCTCGGGATCACCCTGCGCGAGCTGCTCGACCTGGCCGGTGGTGTCCGGGCCGGGCACGAGCTGAAGTTCTGGACCCCGGGCGGCTCGTCCACCCCGATCCTGACCAAGGAGCACCTGGACATCCCGCTGGACTTCGAGGCGGTCGGCGCGGCCGGCTCGATGCTTGGCACCAGGGCGTTGCAGATCTTCGACGACACCACCTGCGTGGTCCGGGCCGCGCTGCGCTGGACCGAGTTCTACGCGCACGAGTCCTGCGGCAAGTGCACGCCGTGCCGGGAAGGCACCTACTGGATGCGGGCCATCCTGGAGCGGCTCGAGCGTGGCGAAGGCACCGCGGACGAGCTGGACAAGCTGCTGGACATCTGTGACAACATCCTCGGCCGGGCCTTCTGCGCGCTCGGCGACGGCGCGGTGAGCCCGATCACCTCGTCTATCCAGTATTTCCGCGACGAGTACCTGGCCCATCTCGAGCAAGCCGGCTGCCCGTTCGGCCCGAGCGCGGCCACGATCTTCGCCGGGAGCAACCGAGCATGACTACCAGCACGAACGCACCCGCCGGCAGCGGCAACGTGCCCGAGGTGCGCCAGCCGGAGCCGGTTGGCGTGACCATCGACGGCATCGAGATCACGGTGCCGAAGGGCACGCTGGTGATCCGGGCCGCGGAGCTGCTCGGGATCGAGATCCCGCGGTTTTGCGATCATCCACTGCTCGATCCGGTCGGAGCCTGCCGGCAGTGTCTGGTCGAGGTGGAAGGGCAGCGCAAACCGCTGGCCTCGTGCACCACCACGGTGACCGACGGCATGGTGGTCAAGACCCAGCTCACCTCGCCGGCCGCGGACAAGGCCCAGCGCGGCGTGATGGAAATGCTGCTGATCAACCATCCGCTGGACTGCCCGGTCTGCGACAAGGGCGGCGAGTGCCCACTGCAGAACCAGGCCATGAGCAACGGCGCCGCCGAGTCCCGGTTCACCGACACCAAGCGCACGTTCGAAAAGCCGATCCCGATCTCCTCCCAGGTGCTGCTCGATCGGGAGCGCTGCGTGCTGTGCGCGCGGTGCACCCGGTTCTCCCAGCAGGTGGCCGGTGACCCGTTCATCGAGATGCTCGATCGCGGTGCGCTGCAACAGGTCGGGATCTACGAGGAGCAGCCGTTCGAGTCCTACTTCTCCGGCAACACTGTGCAGATCTGTCCGGTGGGCGCGCTCACCGGTGCCAAGTACCGCTTTCGGGCCCGGCCGTTCGACCTGGTGTCCACACCGTCGGTCTGCGAGCTGTGCTCGTCCGGATGCGCCCAGCGCACCGACCACCGGCGCGGCAAGATCATGCGACGGATGGCCGGTGACGACCCGGCGGTGAACGAGGAGTGGAACTGCGACAAGGGCCGGTGGGCGTTCCAGTACATCCGCGCGGCCGACCGGATCACCGGCCCGCTGGTCAGGGACACCGACGGCGCGCTGGTGCCGGCGTCCTGGCCGGAGGCGCTCGACGTCGCCGCCCGAGGCTTGCGCGCCGCGGCCGGTCGGGCCGGGGTGCTGACCGGCGGCCGGCTCACCCTCGAAGACGCCTACGCGTACGCCAAGTTCGCCAGGCTGGCGCTGCATACCAACGACATCGACTTCCGGGCCCGGCCGGAGACCGACGAGGAGACCGCGTTCCTGGCCTCCCGGATCGCCGGCACCGGGATCGGCCCGAGCTACGCCGACCTGGAGAAGGCACCGGCAGTGCTGCTGGTCGGCTTCGAGCCCGAGGAAGAGTCGCCGATCGTCTTCCTGAGGCTGCGCAAGGCGGTCCGCAAGCGCTGCGCGGTCTTCTCGGTGGCGCCGTTCGCCTCTCGTGGCCTGACCAAGCTGGCCGGCACGCTGCTGCCGGCCGCTCCCGGTGCGGAGGCTCGGCTGCTCGATCAGCTGTCCGACGGCACCGGCCAGTCCGCCGAGCTGGGCATCGCGACCGAGGCGCTCCGGCAGCCGGGTGCGGTGATCCTGGTCGGTGAGCGGGCCGCGGTCAGCGAGGGCGCGCTGTCCTCGGTGGTCCGGCTGGCCCGAGCCACCGGCGCGGGACTTGCCTGGGTGCCGCGCCGGGCCGGTGACCGCGGGGCGCTAGAGGCCGGCGCGCTGCCGACGCTGCTGCCAGGTGGCCGCCCGGTGACCGACGGTGCCGCACGGGCCGAGGTCGCGGCCGCCTGGGGCGTCGCCGTGGACGAGCTGCCGGCCACTCCTGGGCGGTCCACCGAGGACATCATCAGCGCGGCCGGCACCGGCCGGCTTGGTGCGCTGCTGATCGGCGGCGTCGAGGTGGCCGACCTGGCCGATCCGACTGCGGCGCTGGCCGCCATCGATGGGGTCCCGTTCGTGGTCAGCCTGGAGCTGCGGCACTCCGCGGTGACCGAGCTCGCCGATGTGGTGTTCCCGGTGGCCGCGGCGGCCGAGAAGGACGGCACGTTCGTGAACTGGGAGGGCCGGGAGCGGCCATTCGTCGCGGCGCTGCGCGAGGTCGGTATTCCGGCGGACGCCCG
>JAKEEW010000577.1 GCA_022616375.1 Sporichthyaceae bacterium | reverse complement strand
GGCCATACTTCCAGCCATGACCAACACGAGCACCTCCCACTCGTGGAGGCCAGGAATCGTCTCTCGGAGGTCGTTGATCGGCTTGAGCGCGAGCACGGCCGGGTCGTCATCACCAAGCACGGACGGCCAGCGGTCGTGATGCTCAGCCTCGCCGACCTGGAGTCGCTGGAGGAGACCCTCGACCTCCTCAGCGACTCCGGCCTGGTCGCCGAGATCCGGGAGGCGCAGGCTGAGGTCGCCACCGGGCGGACGCGGGGGCTGACCAGGGACGAGGCCAAGTCGCTCACCGCCTGATCGACCAGGTCGACCAGCCGGGTCGGCGGGTCGAGGTGCTGACGATCGCGCACCGCGCCGACGTCTGTCGGCCGCGGTGAACCCGCGCACCGGCCGTGGCTGGCCAGCGGCGACGTCAGCGACGTCAGCTCGATTGGGTGCCGCGGGCGTAGACCCAGGCGAGGGTGAGGATGATCAGGCCGAACAGGATCTGCTTGAGGGCCTCGTCGACGTCCAGGAGGTTCAGCATCGTCTGCAGCACCGACAGGATCAGCGCGCCGAGGATCGTGCCGGTGTAGGTGCCGACGCCGCCGAGGATCGAGGTGCCGCCGATGACCGCGGCGGCGACCGACGGCAGCAGGAACGACCCGGCGAGCTGCAGGTCCACCGAGCCGCTGCGGCCGCCGATCAGGATGCCGGCGACGGCGGCCAGCAGCGCGCACAGGGCATAGACGGCGGTCTCGACCTGCCAGACGCGCACGCCCGCCAGGCGGCAGGCGACGCGGTTGTCGCCGACGGCGTAGATCGTGCGGCCGAGCCCGGTGCGGCGCAGCAGCACCACCAGCCCGCCGCCGAGCAGCACCCACACGGCGAGGTTCCAGGGGATCGGCCCGGCGATCGTGCCGCCGCCCAGCTCCAGCACGAAGCTCGACATGCGGGTCGCGCCGCCGAGGAAGCTCTGGCTGCCGACGGTGAGCAGCCCGGTGAGGATGCCCGACATCCCGAGCGTCATGATCAGCGGGTTGACCTTGAAGACGCCGATCGCCAGGCCGTTTGTGACGCCGACGGC
>JAKEEW010000576.1 GCA_022616375.1 Sporichthyaceae bacterium | reverse complement strand
TCCGGGCCGGGCTCGATGCCGCCCTGCCGGCCGGTCTGGATGTGCTCGAGGTGGTCGAGGCGCGCACTCCTGATCTGGTAGATCGACTGCACGCCTCGGTATGGGAGATCGCGCTGCCCGGGATCGATGATCAAGTGGCGGCCGACGCCGTCGCCGGGTTCCTGGCGGCGGAATCGATCCAGGTCGAGCGGCTGACCAAGAACGGAATGCGCAGCTTCGACGCCCGCGGTCCGGTGATCTCGCTCCGCGTGACACGGCCCACGGAACCGGTCGCCGGTAAGGATCTGTCGGCGGCTTGTGCGATACTGCATGTGGTTGTCCGGCATACCACACCTGCCGTTCGACCCGACGATGTCCTCGCCGGTCTTCGGCGAGTGGCCGACCTCGCGCCGCCGACACCAGCACAGGTAGTCAGGCTGGCGCAGGGGCCGCTCGACGAGCAGGCCGGTGCGGTGTCCGATCCATTGGCGCCCGACCGGGACGCCGCTGCGGCTGCCGGCGCGGCGGAACCCACGAGAGCAGGATCGGCCACCAGCTAGGACGCGCCGGCGCCCGTCGCGACCACTGCCGAGTCGCCACCGGGCGCGCCGAAACGGACTTTGCCGGTCCACCGCGAGGTGTGCCGGCCGTACGACTAGCTCCTGCGCGGTGCCGAACTGGCGCCCGGGAGCGTGACGGGAGATATACCCGGATGCTCGAGGACGAGCCCACAGGAACCGCTTCCGGCGGGCCTGACACAGAACAGAACAGCACGGACTCCGCGACCACGGCCAAGCGCCGGTCCCGCCGGGCAAGCCGCCCGGCCGGTCCGCCCGAGGCGGTCGCGGAATCCACCAGGCTGCCGGCTGCGGCCGGCAGACCAGACCCGGGCGCGGGCGATCAGCCGGCCGCCAAGAAGGCGGCCAGCCGGTCGGCCAAGAAAGCCGCTGCCAAGAAGACCACCGCCACGGCGGCCGGTGACTCGGGGGCTGGTGGCTCGGCGGCCGGCGAGCAAGCGGCCGACCAGCCCGCGGCCAAGAAGACCACCACCCGCACCCGCAGCCGGAAGTCCGCTGCCGCTTCGGGGGCCCCGGCCCAGGCCGCCGCAGCTGCGGCTGAGCCCGCGGCCGAGCCGAAGTCGGCGACGACGGCAAAGGCGATCGAGCCCAAGGCGCCGGCCAAGCGAACCCGGACCCGCGAGCAGGCCGCTGCCTCGGCTTCGGCCGATGCGGCCGAGCTCGCCGCTGCTGGCACTGGCGCTGGCTCCGGAGCCGAGCCCACGGCCGAGCCGGCTGGTGGCCGGTCCGCTGCCATACCCAACGTGACCTTCCAGGCTCCGACGCTGCAGTTCCACGAGCCGGTCCGCACTCCGGCAAAGGCCAGTGCCGACGAGGGTGAGGCGCCGGCGGCCAAGTCCCGGTCGCGGCGCAAGCCGGCCGGGGCCGATCGGGCCACCACTGCCGCCGTCGAGGATGAGCGGCTGGCCGAGTCCGACATCGAGGTCGTCGAACAGATCGAGGAGATCGGTGAGGGCCGGCGCCGGCGTCGCCGCCGTGGCGGCCGGGGTCGCCGGGCCCGCGGGCGCAATGGCGAGGCCGGTGCGCCGGGCGAAGCCGACGCCACCGACCAGGACGACAGCGATCAGGCAGATGGCGAGCCGGACGAGTCCGAGACCGACGAGGCGGTCGGATCCGGCGGCAGCTCGCGCCGCCGCCGGCGGCGCCGTCGCCGGGGGACTGGCGAGCCTGGCGAGGATGTGGCACCGGACGACCCGGAGCGCACCGTCGTCCGGATCCGTGAGCCGCGTAGCCGCAGCGCCGAGTCCGAGGTCACCGGTGTCAAGGGCTCGACCCGGCTGGAGGCGAAGAAGCAGCGCCGCCGCGAGGGCCGCGAGGCTGGTCGCCGCCGGGTTCCGATCATCAGCGAGGCCGAGTTCCTGGCCCGCCGCGAGTCGGTCGAGCGGGTCATGGTGATCCGGCAGTCCGGCCCGCGTACCCAGATCGCGGTGCTCGAGGACGGCGTGCTGGTCGAGCACTACGTGAGTCGGGAGACCACTGGCTCGCTGATCGGCAACGTGTACCTCGGCAAGGTGCAGAACGTGCTGCCCTCGATGGAGGCCGCGTTCGTCGACATCGGCAAGGGTCGCAATGCCGTGCTCTACGCCGGCGAGGTCAACTTCGACCTGGCCGCGCTGGAGGGCGCGCCGAAGCGGATCGAGAACGTGCTCAAGTCCGGCCAGTCCGTCCTGGTCCAGGTCACCAAGGACCCGGTGGCGCACAAGGGCGCCCGACTGACCAGCCAGATCAGCCTGCCCGGGCGCTACCTGGTGTACGTCCCCGAAGGGTCGATGACCGGGATCAGCCGCAAGTTGCCCGACACCGAGCGCAACCGGCTGAAGAACGTGCTGCGCACGATCGTCCCGGAGGACGCCGGCGTGATTGTGCGCACCGCGGCCGAGGGGGCGAGCGAGGAGGAGCTGTCCCGCGACGTGGTCCGGCTGACCGCGCAGTGGGAGGACATCTCCGCCAAGGCCGCCACGGCGTCTGCGCCCGCACTGCTCTACGGCGAGCCCGATCTGACCATCCGAGTGGTCCGCGACATCTTCAACGAGGATTTCAACAAGGTCGTCGTGTCCGGCATCGATGCCTGGGAGACGGTCGAGGCCTACGTCGGTCACGTGGCGCCGGATCTGGTCGACCGGCTGCAGCGGTGGTCGGACAACGAGGACGTGTTCACCGCGCACCGGATCGACGAGCAGCTGACCAAGGCGCTGGACCGTAAGGTCTGGCTGCCGTCCGGCGGATCGCTGATCATCGACCGGACCGAAGCGATGACGGTCATCGACGTCAACACCGGCAAGTTCACCGGACAGGGCGGCAATCTCGAAGAGACCGTCACCAAGAACAACCTCGAGGCTGCCGAGGAGATCGTGCGCCAGCTCAGGCTGCGCGACATCGGCGGGATCATCGTGGTCGACTTCATCGACATGGTGCTGGAGAGCAACCGTGAACTGGTGCTGCGCCGGCTGCTCGAGTGCCTGGGTCGGGATCGGACCAAGCATCAGGTGGCCGAGGTCACCTCGCTCGGCCTGGTCCAGATGACCAGGAAGCGAGTAGGGCAAGGGCTGCTGGAGGCGTTCTCCGAGCCGTGCGAGGTCTGCGGCGGGCGCGGGATCCGGATTCACCTGGAGCCGGTCGAGGCTGCGTCGCCGCCCAGTAGGTCCGGAGCCACCGACCGGTCCGACCGGTCAGGGCAGTCCGGTCGCTCAGACCGGCCCGACCGGGACAGCCGGGACGGCCGGCGCCGCCGCCGGGACCAGACCAAGGACGCGGACCAAGGCAACGGTGCGGAGCAGGCCAACGGCCCGGATCAAGCCGACGGCCCAGATGACGCCGACGGC
>JAKEEW010000575.1 GCA_022616375.1 Sporichthyaceae bacterium | reverse complement strand
GCCCGGTGCCCGGCGTCGGAATCTGGGCGGTGACTCAGTAGGCGAGCAGCCCGCCGTAGTGGTTGCCCCACGACGACTCGTAGAAGTCGATCTCGACGCGGAACGTGGTGCCGTCCTTGACGTTGGATGCGATCACCATCCAGTCCAGGTTGGGATCCGCACCGTTGTAGTACTTCCACGAGTTGCAGTAGCCGGCCGACACGAAGCACACCCGGACCAGGCCCTGGAAGTACGCGTCGCTGAACTGGCGGACGGTGAAGTTGATGTCAGCGCAACGCCAGGTCGTCCGGTAGGACCCGGACGAGGGGATGCGCACGATGGTGGCGTTGGCGTTCGCGAACCACGCAGTGGCGCCGTCGTAGCAGGCGCCGGCATGTGCCGGCGCGACCGGCCCGACGACCGCTAATGGCGCGCCGAGGAGTAGCGCGAGGAGCAGGCGCAGCGACCGCCGACGGAGCTTTGTCATCTGGCTACCTCGATTCTGGTGGTCAACTGGCGCACGCTGGGCGCAGGCGACGGAGCAAGACGCAGCCGAGGACGTGATCGCCAGTTGAACGACGTCGGTCGAGGACAGTTGTAATGTGCGGACCTTGCCAGTTTCTGTACAGGGCCGTATACGGTAACCCGCTACATGATCTTGTGCCCTGAGCTCAGGCGCGCCCGGCAAAGCACAAGGTCCTGGTCAGACCAGCTAGAGACCAGGACCTCAGAGGCGAATCGAATGTGTCCGAGGGGGGACTTGAACCCCCAAGCCCTTGCGGGCACTAGCACCTCAAGCTAGCGCGTCTGCCAATTCCGCCACCCGGACAAGTGGTCGCGCACGCTGCTGGTGCGCGGACCAACGATACCAAAGGCTGCCCTCCTTCCCACCAGCCGGAAGACCGCCTTGATCATGGTCGTCGGCTCGGCCGACCGGGCCGACGACGTGATCATCACCCGGTCGCGGGCGGGCCTGCCCTGGCGCCGGCCAGCGCCGAGTAGGAGTATCTGGCTGGACGCCGCCCCGCGCCGTGCCCCACCCCGACTCAGACTCCGCCTCCGCAGCCGCCCGCGGCTGCGTGCATATAAGAAGAGGAGCATCCCGTGACTGCCACCTCGAGCCAGCCGTCGCCCGCCGAGACCGATGTCGTCGAGCTCTGCTCGGAGTTGATCAGGATCGACTCGTCGAACTTCGGCGACGACGGGTCAGGGCCGGGGGAGCGGGCCGCAGCGGAGTATGCCGCGGCCAAGCTGGACGAGGTGGGGATCGCCAGCGAGATCTTCGAGTCGGAGCCCGGCCGGGCCAGCTTGATCGCCCGGATCCCGGGCACCGACCCGAGCCGGGACGCGCTGCTGGTGCACGGGCACCTGGACGTGGTGCCGGCCGACGCGGCCGCCTGGCAGGTCCACCCGTTCTCCGGCGAGATCAAGGACGGCTGTATCTGGGGCCGGGGCGCGGTGGACATGAAGGACATGGACGCGATGATTCTTGCGGTGGTCCGCGACTGGGCCAGGACCGGCGCCAGGCCGCAGCGGGACATCGTGCTGGCGCTGCTCGCCGACGAGGAGGCCGGCGGCAGCTTCGGGGCGCGCTGGCTGGCCACCGAGCGACCCGACCTGTTCGACGGGTGCACCGAGGCGATCGGCGAGGTTGGCGGGTTCTCCTACACGGTGTCCGACGACCTACGGCTGTACTTGATCGAGACCGCCGAGAAGGGCATGGCCTGGCTGCGGCTCACCGCGACCGGGACGGCCGGGCACGGCTCGATGCTCAACGACGACAACCCGGTGGCCGAGCTGTGCGCGGCGGTTGCCCGCCTCGGCCGGCACCGGTTCCCGGTTCGGGTCACGCCGGCGGTGCGCCAGTTCCTCGAGGAGCTGTCCGCCGCGCTGAACATCGAGCTCGACCCGGACGATGTCGAGACCACGATCGCGAAGCTCGGACCGATCGCGCGCGCGATCGGCGCCACCATCCGGCATACCGCACACCCGACCATGCTGTCCGCCGGATACAAGGTAAATGTCATACCGAGCGAGGCGCACGCGAACGTGGACGGGCGCTTCCTGCCCGGGCTCGAGGACGAGTTCCTGGCCGAGCTCGATGACGTGCTCGGGCCACGAATCAAGCGCGAATTCATCCATCACGACATCGCGCTGGAAACCGACTTCTCCGGTGCATTGGTAGAAGCTATGGCGGCGTCGCTCATAGCCGAGGATCCCGGTGCTAAAGCAGTGCCGTATTGCCTTTCCGGTGGCACCGATGCCAAGTCGTTCTCGCGGCTGGGAATCCGGTGCTTCGGGTTCTCGCCACTGCGCCTGCCGCCGGACCTGGACTTCGCCGGCATGTTCCATGGTGTGGATGAACGAGTTCCGGTGGACGGCCTTCAATTCGGAGTACGGGTACTTGACCGCTTTCTGACCAGCTGTTAGTCCGCGTGTCCGACATAGCCGGTACTGCGTAGACCCACTGATTCCCCAGCCGCATTGGCGACGACACGCCGATCCGGCGCCGAACGGGTGGTGGCTGCTTGCATCCTGACCTGGGCGCCGTTACGTTCGGTCGCGGATAAGACACGGAGCGTAAGCACGCTCCAGCGTCTAGAACAGGGGAGGGAACATGCGGACATTCATCCGGCGTTCCGCCGTGGCCTCACTGGCCGCAGCGGCGCTGGTGCTGCCGAGCACTGGGGCGGCCAGCGCGGATGACTCGGTCCTGTCGTACAACGCGGTGGATGTCGCTGCCGCGATCCCGATCACGGTGTGCGGCAACACCATCGCCATCATCCCGATTCTCAGCATTCTGAAGTCGAGCTGTGAGGCGCTGAACCTCACGAAGGTCGACCAGGGCGACGAGATCGAGCACTCGCACCACACCAAGGTCGTCAAGGTCAAGAAGACCGTGCACGTTGACGATTGACGAATTCGTCAGTCGTTAGCGAATTCCGAATCTCTCGGGGAGGGACCTTTCCAATGCAGAGCCTGGTTCGTCGTACTGCTGTCGCCGCGGTAGCTGCGGCTGCGCTGGTCGTGCCGACCGCTGGTACCGCTAGCGCGGACGACTCGGTGCTGTCCTACAACAGCCTGGACGTCGCGCTTGCCATCCCGGTGACCGTGTGCGGCAACACCATCGCGGTCATCCCGATCCTCGCGGTTGCCAAGGCCGCTTGCGAGGTCGTGAACGTGAACAAGTTCGGCCAGGGTGACGAGATCGAGCACAAGCACCACACCAAGAAGGTCGTCATCAAGAAGAAGACCGTCGAGGACGACGACGACGACCGTCACGTGGTGGTCCGTCGCATTGTCAGCCACGCGGTGAACGGCAAGTAGGTGCGGTAAGTCGCTCGGCACTGAGGCCCCGGTCCGCCGGGGCCTCAGTGTTGGCGAAACAAGTGAATAACCGGGCAAGCCGCAGTTATCGGGATCGTCCGCAGGCGCACGGGTTTGACGACCCGGGACCGCCACCGGCCGGTCATACAGCGGCGTAACTCACCCTTCCGGGTGTCGTTAGTGAACACCGGAGCCCCTCACACAGCTCCGATGTTCGGTGACACATGGGGAGGGAAGTCATGCAGCGGTTGGCGAGGAACGCGGCGTTTGTCGTGATCGCTACCGCTGCCCTGCTGTCGTCTGGAGTCAGCGCGGCAAGTGCTGATTCTGGCGATTCGCAGGGCAGTGTACTGTCCGGCAACAACCTCGACCTCGGGCTCAACCTGCCTGCCACGGTGTGTGGGTTGGGTGTCTCCATCCTTGGCCTCGCGAGCTCGGATGGTTGTGATGTCGAGAACACGTCGATTCACCAGGGCGGGTCCACCGGCGACTCGAACGGCAGCGTGCTGTCCGGCAACAACATCGACGCACAGCTCGACCTGCCTGCCACGGTGTGTGGTGTCGCCGTGGGCGTGCTTGGCATTGCCGACACGGATGGATGCAAGGTCCGCAACACCCATATTTCCCGCGGCGGTTCGACCGGGGACTCGAACGGCAGCGTGCTGTCCGGCAACAATGTCGGGCTCGAGGCCTTCCTCCCGGTGACCGTCTGCGGCAACTCGGTTTCCGTGGTCGGCATCTCCGACTCCAAGTGCAAGGTGTCCAACCTTGCGATTCACCACGGCGGCTCGACCGGGGACTCGAACGGCAGTGTGCTGTCCGGCAACAACGTGGTCGGCTCCATCACCGCGCCGATCACGGTCTGCGGCAACGCGGTTGCGGTGCTCGGCCTGGCCCACGCCAAGTGCAAGGTCCGCAACATCGTCATCGACACGCCCAACCCGACCGGGACGCCGACGTCGACGCCAACTGGCACCCCGACCGGCACCCCCACCGGCACCCCGACCGGGACTCCGACCAACCCGCCCAACGGTCACCGGCCGCCGCCGAGCATCGACGGTGAGCTGCCCACCACCGGCTCCTCGGCGATCCTCGGGCTGCCGATTGGCCTGGCGCTGCTGACCGGTGGAGTGCTGCTCTACCGCCGGTTCCGCAACGACCACGATGCGGTGCCGGTCTGGGAGTAAGCCCGGCCCAGCCACCGCGTCGTTGACGGGGGACTGCTGCCCGCCCGGCACTAGCCGGGCGGGCAGCAGCGTTTCCGCATGCAGTTGGCCAGATCACCGCCGCGGACCGGGTACCGTTTCGCGCTATGCCCGATGCTTCTAACCCGGCGGCGGTGGCTGACCGGGTACGTGCCGCGGCCGACGCCCTCAAGCAGGCGATCGACCGGCACCTGGCGGCCGTTGAGGCCCGAACCGGGGAGAGCGACCCGGCGGTCCAGGTGGCATACACCGAGCTGCACGACGTCGCCGCCCAGTACGACGATCTGCTGTTCGAGTGCCACGACGAGGTGACCCCGTTCGTGTTCGCCGACGGCCCGGAAGAAGAGCCGGAGCCGGACGGCTACGACGAGGAGGCGGAAGGCCCGCCGCAGTGGATCAGCATCGCATCGCGGTGGAATCTCGAGGTCGCCGACGTCGACGTGCTGCTTGACGCCGGCGCGCTGGCCTACCTGGCCACCCATCCCGGCACCACTCACCAGGACGCCGAGGAGGACGCCTCCACCGTGAGTCGCGCGCTCAACCACCTGCTCGACGCCTACGGTGAGCGCGGCTTGGTGGAACGGGCCGAGGACTGCGGGCTGCGGCCGCGCGGATCGACCAGCTGGCTGCTCGCCGCCAAACCGGTGATCGGGGAGGACTGGATGGATGCACCGTTCGACGACATCGACCCGGACGACCTGATGTACCGGATCGACGAGCTCTACTCCACCGACGCCTAGGCTTCCCCGGCCGATGCCTGGCCGGGTTCCGCCGATGCCTGGCCGGGTTCCGCCGGCTCCGGGCCGGACCCCTGACCGCCGGAATCGACACCCAGGTCGGCCAGCCGCTCACGCAGTAGCGACACGAGCCTGGTCCGGCGGCGCCGTCCGGTTCGCAGCGCTACCGCCTGGCGGAGCGCCGGTCCGGCGTCGGTCACCACGGTCAGGTGCGCGGTTGCTCGGGTGACCGCGGTGTAGACCAGGGACCGGTCGGCGTGTCCGATGCTCTCCGCCGGGAACACAGCCACCACCGCCGGCCAGCGCCGGCCGGCGGACTGGTGCACGGTGAGCGCCCAGCCGTGCCGCAGCAGGTCCGGCGACACCTTGGCCTGCTCTGCGTCCTCCTCGACCACCACCTGGTCGGCGGACCCGTCGACCACCACTCCGACCCGGGCCGGGGACCATGCCGCCGGGTCGTCGGAGTCCACCCGGACCACCCGGTCGCCGGGATCGAAGCCGGCATGGCGGCCGGGACCAGGGTTGATCTGCTGCTTGATTGCCGCGTTGAGCGCAAGGCTGCCCGCGGCACCGCGCCGAGCCGGCGTGACTACCTGGATCGACTCCACCGGATGACCCAGCGCCCGGGGGATCGAGTCGGTGACCAGCTGGACGGTGCGGTGCGCGACCTCGGCGGCGCTCGCCCCGGCCACGACGACGACCTCCCGGTCGGGCGACGCGACCGGCGGCAGCACACCGCTGCGGATCGCGGCCGCGAGCTCACCGATACCGGTCGCCGGCTGGCCGGACGCCTGCGGTGCCGGCGAAGCGGCGGAAGCCGGCGAAGAGCCGACCGGGAACAGGCCCGCGGCGAGCAGGTCGGCAAAGGCCTGCCCGGGACCGGGTAGCGGGCCCAGTCCGGCCGGGTCGTCGGCCAGCACCAGGTGGGCACCCGCCGGTAGCCCCCTCACCAGCTCGGTCAGCTCGGCGTATCCGAGACCGGCGGCATCCGGCACGACGACCGGACCCGCGCCGGGCGCACCGGTGCCGGCCGGATCGGCCTCGGCCGCTTCGGACCCGGCCCGCGGATCGAGCCGGAGGTTGCCGCCGTGCGCGACGAAGCCGGCAAGTGCATCGGCCAGATCTTCCTCGGCCGCAGCCGAAGACGCCGACATCAGATATGGACCGTGCTGCTGCACCTGGCCGGTCGCGACCGCGGCGGCAACCGCCGCCTCGGGATCGGTCACGCCGAGCCCGGTCAGCGTGGCCAGCACGGTGCCGGCCGGGGTCACCGTGTGGCCGTCGAGCTCGGCTCTGGCCAGCAACCACACGACCAGGCCGGTCTGCCGTCGCGGGTCGTCGGCGCGGGCGGCTGGGCCGAGCCGGGATCTGGCGTAGCGGTCGACCTGGTCCGGCCGCAGCGTCGGCACGGCCAGCAGCCGCCACGGATCGGCGGCAACGAGTGAGCCGGCATCCGCACCGAGCGTCCGGGCGGCCGCGGCGGCTACCCACGCAGGCAGCTCGAGCGCGTCCAGAGTGGTCATCGCGACCCCCAACTAGCCGCTGCGGCGGCCTGGCCTAGTAAGCCCGTTCCGGATACCCGACCGGCGGCCGGGACACGTCGTCCAGAGCCTGCATGATCTCGACCGGCAGGGTGAGGTGTTCGGCGGCCAGGGCGGCCAGCAGCTGGCCGGTGGTGCGGGCACCCAGCACCGGCGCGGCAACGCCCGGCTGGTCGCGTACCCAGGCCAGCGCGACCTCCAGCGCCGGCACGCCGAGCCCGTCGGCCGCGGTCGCGACGGCATCCACGACCCGGCGCGAGCGGGCGTCGAAAAACGCCTCGACGAATGGCGCGAGCTCGGTCGACGCGGCGCGCGAGTCGGCCGGAACGCCGTGCCGGTACTTCCCGGTGAGCACCCCGCGGCCCAGCGGTGACCAGGGCAGCAGTCCTACCCCGAGGTGTTCGGCGGCCGGGATCAGCTCCCGTTCCGCGCCGCGGGCCAGCAGTGAGTACTCCGCGGCGGCCGCCACCAGTGCGGCCCGCCCGGGCACCGCGGCCTGCCAGCTCGCGGCAGCGGCCAGTTGCCAGCCGGCGGCATTGGCCACCCCCACGTAGCGGGTGCGGCCGGTGTCCACCGCGTAGTCGAGTGCGGCCAACGTCTCGGCCAGCGGCGTATCCGGATCGAACCGGTGCACCAACCACAGGTCCACGTGGTCGGTGCCGAGCCGGGCCAGCGACGCATCCAAGGTGTCAAGCAAGGTCCGCCGGGAGGTGTCGATCGCGTTCCGGTCGGCCGGGCCACCGATCCCCGCCTTGGTGACCAGCAGCAGCTCCTCACGACCCACCGCGGTCCGCAGCAGCGAGCCGAGCAGCTCTTCGGCGACGCCGTCGGCATACCACGCAGCGGTGTCGACCAGCGTCCCGCCAGCCTCCACGAACGCCACGAGCAGGTCCTTGGCGACCTCGTCGTCGACGTTATGACCCCAGGTCATCGTGCCCAAGCCGAGCCGAGGTACGCGCAGGCCACTGCGACCCAGACGACGCTCCTCCATGGTGGGGCGAGGGTACCGCGTACTACGCCGCTAGAGTCACCGCAGCACGCGGCCAGGTGACGGGCCGCGGGGTGGGCGACCGGCCCGCCGGCCGACCGATCCACGGCCGGCGGCGGACCGATCGGGGCGGACCAGGACAACGAGGGAGTAGACGGGATGCGGCTTGGGCTCAATCTCGGGTACTGGGGCGCTGCCACGGATGCGAGCGCCGCGGTCGAGCTGGCCCGCGAGGCCGATCGGCTCGGCTACTCGGTGGTCTGGTCGGCCGAGGCCTACGGGTCCGACGCCGCCACCACGCTGGCCTGGGTCGGTGCGCTGACCGAACGGATCGAGCTCGGCTCGGCGGTGTTCCAGATCCCCGGCCGGTCGCCCGCGATGACCGCGATGACCGCGGCCAGCCTGGACGCGCTGTCCGGTGGCCGGTTCCGGCTCGGTCTCGGCGTGTCCGGACCCCAGGTGTCCGAGGGCTGGCACGGCGTGCCGTTCGCCAAGCCGCTGGCCCGGACCAGGGAATACGTGTCGATCGTGCGCACCGCGCTGGCCCGGCAGACGGTCCGGTTCGACGGGCAGCACTTCCGGCTGCCGCTTCCGGATGGGGCGGGCAAGCCGCTCAAGCTGGCCGTCCATCCGATCCGGGACCGGATCCCGATCTACCTGGCCGCCATCGGTCCGGCCAACCTCCAGCTGACCGGCGAGATCGCCGACGGTTGGCTGTCCATCTTCCTCGCGCCCGAGCACGCCGGCGAGCAGCTCGACGCGATCCGGGCCGGCCGGGCTCGGGCCGGCGGCGACGCGGATCTGGCCGGGTTCGACGTGGTGGCCTCCACCCCGGTGGTGATCGGCCCTGACCCGCAGGCCTGTGCCGACCCGGTCCGCGGCTACGCGGCGCTCTACATCGGCGGGATGGGCAGCCGCGAGCAGAACTTCTACAACGCGCTGGCTCGGCGGATGGGCTACGAGGCCGCGGCCGAGCAGGTCCAGGAGCTGTTCCTGGCCAGGGAATACCGGGCCGCGGCCGCCGCGGTGCCGTGGGAGTTCGTCGACCGGACCTCGCTGCTCGGGCCGAAGGAGCGGATCGCCGAGCGAATGCAGGCCTTCGCCGAAGCTGGCGTGACCACGCTGTCGGTCTCGGCGGCCGGCGGGTCGGGTGCGGCGGCGGTGCAGGCGTTGCGTACCCTCGCCGAGGCGCTGGCTGCGTCCGGCGTCGGCGACTAGGGGAGGCGTGGGGGTTGGATCTGTTCCAGGCGGCGGTGCTCGGCATCGTCCAGGGCTTGACCGAATTCCTCCCGATCTCCAGTAGCGGCCACCTGCGGGTCGTGCCGGCGCTGTTCGGCTGGGACGACCCGGGTGCGGCGTTCACCGCGGTCATCCAGCTCGGCACCATGGCCGCGGTGCTGCTCTACTTCTGGCGCGACATCGTGCGAATCACCGTGACCTGGGCCCGCAGCCTGTTCCGGCCCGAGCTGCGCGGCGAGCTGGACGCCCGGCTCGGCTGGTACATCGGGCTCGGCACGATCCCGATCGCGATCCTCGGCCTGGTCCTCCAGGATCAGATCGAGACCACCGCGCGAGACCTGCGGCTGATCGCGTTCACGCTGATCGCGCTCGGCCTGGTGCTGCTGTGGGCGGAGCGGGTCGGCAGGCGCAACCGTGAGCTACGCCGGCTGAGTTTGCGGGACGGCGTGCTCATCGGGGTGGCCCAGGCGGCGGCGCTGATCCCCGGCGTGAGCCGGTCCGGCGCGACCATCACCGCGGGCATGTTCCTCGGCTTCACCCGGGAGGCGGCGGCCCGGTTCTCGTTCCTGCTCTCGGTCCCGGCGGTGGTGCTGTCCGGGCTGTTCGAGATGCGCGACATCGGCTCGCACGGCGGCGTGCCAGGGATCGGTCCGACGGTCGTGGCGACCGTGCTCGCATTCGTGTCCGGGTTCGCCTCGATCGCCTGGCTGCTGCGGTTCCTCACCACGCACACGATGAAGGTCTTCGTGGCCTACCGGGTGCTGCTCGGGCTGCTCCTGGTCGGCTTGCTGGCCGCGGGTGTGCTCGACCCGTAGTCGCTGGTGTGCTCGATCCGTGGTCAGAGCCAGCCGCTGCGCTTGAACGCCCGGTACATCCAGCTGCACACCCCGGCCATCAGCGCCAGGACCAGGTAGTAGCCCCACCGCCAGCGCAGCTCCGGCATGTGATCGAAGTTCATGCCGTACACCCCGGCGATCATCGTCGGCACCGCGGCGATCGCGATCCAGGCCGAGATCCGGCGCATGTCCTCGTTCTGCCGTACCCCGACCTGGGCGAGGTTGGCGTGCAGGATGTCGGTCAGCAGGTTGTCCTGCTGATCGATCTGGTCGGCGACCCGGGCCGCGTGGTCGGCGACGTCGCGGAAGAACGGCAGGGTGTCTGCCGCCAGGCCGGGCAGGCCGCCGTTCGCGGCCCAGCGCAGCGGCTCGCCGAGCGGGATCACCGCCCGGCGGAACTCCAGCACCTCGCGCTTGAGCTTGTAGATCATCTCCGCGTCGTTGGTCCGCTTCGGGGAGAACACCCGGTCTTCGAGTTCGTTCAGGTCTTCCTCGATCAGGTCCGCGATGACCACGTAGCGGTCCACCACGGCATCGGCGACCGCATACAGCACCGCTGGCGGCCCATGTGCGAGCAGCTGTTGCTCGTCGGTCTCCAGCCGATGCCGTACGTCGGACAGCGGGTTCGCCTCGCCGTGCCGCACGGTGACCACGAAGCCGTGGCCGACGAACAGCATGATCTCGCCGACCGACAGGGCGGACCGGGCCTCGTCGTAGCCGAGCGTCTTGAGCACGACGAAGACCGAGTCTCCGTACCGCTCGATCTTGGGCCGCTGGTGCGCGTGCACCGCGTCCTCGACCGCGAGCGGGTGCAGGTCGAACTCGGCGGCGACCTCCTCGAGCTCCTCCTCGGTCGGCTCGTACAGACCGATCCAGACGAACTCGTCGCCCTCTTGCTTCGCATGCTCGACCGCGACCCGGATGTCGTCGACGTCGGCGATCCGGTGCCCGTCCCGGTAGATGGCGCAGTCGACGATCACGGGACCATTGTGGCTGCAAACCCACATCTGGATCGACTCGCGCCCAGTTCGGCTACTCCGTCGGGGCGGCCCGGTCGCCCTGCCTGGGCGGCCCGGTCGCCGTGCCGAGCCGGCCCGGTCGCCGTGCCGAGCCGGCCCGGT
>JAKEEW010000574.1 GCA_022616375.1 Sporichthyaceae bacterium | reverse complement strand
GGGGTGAGTGCCGGATGGCAGCACAGGAACAGCAGCACCAGCGTGTCGTCGTGCTGCGCCGGCTCGGTGCCGGGCACCTCGCGCAGCGCGGCGGATTCCTCCCGGCGCCGCCGCGCCTGGTCGCTGCGGTAGGCGTCGGTCAGGCGCCGCACGGCGGTCTGGATGAGCCAGCCGCGCGGGTTGTCCGGCAGCCCCTCGGTCGGCCAGTGCATGGTGGCGGCCAGCAGCGCCTCCTGCACGGCGTCCTCGGCGGTGTCGAAGTCGCCGGAGCGTCGCACGACCGCGCCGAGGACCTGCGGCGCCAGCTCGCGCAGCAGGTCCTCGATGCGCGGGGTCCAGGTCACAGGTCCCCCGACTCGCCGACCGTGCCCATGAGCTGGCGCACCTCGATCTGCTGCCGCAGCGGCACGCCACCGGGTCCGGGCGCCGCGGACACCTGCGCGGCGATCTCGATCGCGCGTGCCTCGGAGGCCACGTCGATCAGCTGGTAGCCGGCCAGGACCTCCTTGACCTCGGTGTAGGGCCCGTCGGTGACCACCGGGCTGCCCTGCCCGTCGAAGGTCACGATCTTGGCCAGCTCCGGTCCGGTGAGCGCCTGCATGTCGACCAGCTCGCCGTTGTCGATGAGCTGCTGGTTCAGCGCCCGCAGGAACTCCAGGTGGGCGGTGATGTCGTCGGGGTCCCATTCGGACATCGGGCCTGCCCCGATGCTGTCAACGCCGTGCTTGGTCAGCAGCATGTACCTGGGCATGGTCGCCTCCTTTCGCGCTCCCGCCGCGATCCGGATCACCGTCTACGAGCTGTCCGTCGACCACGGCCGCGCCCTGGCGCGCCCGCACCAGCTCCTCGACGGCCTTGGGGAGGGTGGTCTCGAAGTCCAGCAGCTTCGCCCAGTCCGGCTCGATGGTGATGAGGACCATCTGCTCGTACAGGGCCCGCACCCCCTGCTCCCAGCCCTCGAAGTGCTCGGCCGGAACCCCCTTCCGGGCCGCCTCGACGTAGGCGTCCGGCACCCCGTCGACCAGCTCGACGCGCGCCGCGCCGCGGATCAGCAGCGCCCGGGGCGGCCATTGGCCCTGGGTGTCGATGGTGAGGGCCACCCTGGGATTCTGTCGCAGTGCCGAAGCCTTCGCCGAGTTCGGCACGGTGGCCATGACCACGTGCTCGCCGGTCCACAGGAATCCGATCGGGATCGCCCGGGGCGCACCGTCGGTGCCGACGTAGGCCAGCCGTGCCGGGATCGACGACCCCAGCAGCTCCTGCGAGATCGGCTTGGCCAGCACTTCGGCGACGTCTTGGCGGTTCATGTCTGCCCCCTTGTCTCTTGTCGCGCCCATCCTGGCGCATTCGTGAGTCAGACGGAGCCGACCGCGCGTGCTCGACATGCCCGCCAGCCGGGGCTTGTCACCAACAAGGTCTAGTGCTCTTCCGCGGAAATGACATGGATGTGATTAGCTCTCGGCTCCGTCGCGATCTGACCCGGAGGCCGCCGATGCCGAGACTGCCAGCACTGGAGAT
>JAKEEW010000573.1 GCA_022616375.1 Sporichthyaceae bacterium | reverse complement strand
GCTGGCGGCCTACACGGTGGCCAAGGCGGAGGCCGAGCCCGGGGTCTACCGCACGGTGAGCGGGACCGAGACCCTCGCGTGGGGTCTCATCGCTGGCGCCCACGGGGCGGGGCTCGATCGCGTCGTGCTCGGCTCCTACCCGATCACGCCGGCGTCCGGCCTGTTGCACCACCTGGCCAATCTCCGCCAGTTCGGGGTGATCACCTTCCAGGCCGAAGACGAGATCGCGGCCATCTGCTCGGCGATCGGCGCGGCGTATGCCGGGGCGCTGGGGGTAACGTCGAGTTCGGGGCCGGGCATCGCGCTCAAGGGCGAGGCCATGGGGCTGGCGATCAGCGCCGAGCTTCCGCTGGTGGTGGTCAACTCGCAGCGCGCCGGCCCCTCTACCGGAATGCCGACCAAGACCGAGCAGTCGGATCTGTACCAGGCGGTCTACGGCCGGAACGCCGATTCGCCGGTGCCGGTGATCGCCTCGGCTACTCCGGGGGACTGCTTCGAAGTCGCGATCGAGGCGGTACGGCTCGCCACCCGGTACATGTCGCCGGTGATCCTGCTGACCGACGGTTACCTGGCCAACGCGGCCGAGCCGTGGCGTCTGCCGGACGTCGCCGCGCTGCCCAAGTTCCCGGTGACGTTCCGCACCGACCCGGACGGTTTTCATCCGTTCCTGCGTGATCCCGAGACGCTGGGGCGGGTGTGGGCGGTCCCCGGCACGCCGGGGCTCGAGCACCGGATCGGCGGTATCGAGAAGAGCTACGACAGCGGACATATTTCGTACGATCCGGACAACCACCAGCGGATGACCAACGTCCGTGCCGCCAAGATCGCGGGGATCGCCGACGACATCCCGCTGCAAAGCGTGGCGCTGGGACCCGAGCGGGGCGACGTCGCTCTGGTGGCCTGGGGCTCGACCCACGGCGCGGTGCACCAGGCGGTCAAGCGGCTGTTAGCCGAAGGCCGGTCGGTGGCACACATCCACCTGCGCTATCTGAACCCGTTCCCCCGCAATCTCGGCAACCTGCTCAAGGGCTTCCGCCACGTGCTGGTCCCGGAGATGAACACCGGTCAGCTGGTGACCATGCTCCGCAGCAGCTACCTGGTGCCGGCGGAAGGTCTCAACAAGGTGACCGGGAAGCCGTTCAAGGTCTCGGAAATCGTGGCGGCCGTGCAGGCCGTACTGGAGCGCTGATATGACCGTGGTGACCACGGAGCCACTGACCGCCAAGGACTTCGCGTCGGACCAGGAAGTGCGCTGGTGCCCGGGCTGTGGCGACTACGCGATCCTCAAGAGCATGTATCGCGCCCTCGCCGAGATTGGCACCCCCAGGGAGAACACGGTGTTCGTGTCGGGCATCGGCTGCGCCGCACGGTTTCCGTACTACGTGTCGACCTACGGCTTTCATACAATTCACGGGCGAGCACCGGCGGTGGCCACCGGTGTCAAGCTCACCAACCCGGCGCTGGACGTGTGGGTGATCACCGGCGATGGCGACGGGCTCAGCATCGGCGGCAACCACATGCTGCACGTGCTGCGGCGCAACGTGGACCTCCAGATCGTGCTGTTC
>JAKEEW010000572.1 GCA_022616375.1 Sporichthyaceae bacterium | reverse complement strand
TCCACCGCCTCGCCGACACCCTGGCGGCGTACTGGGAGCTGGC
This sequence comes from Sporichthyaceae bacterium, assembly GCA_022616375.1. GTDB lineage: Bacteria > Actinomycetota > Actinomycetes > JAKEEW01 > JAKEEW01 > JAKEEW01. The sequence continues at coordinate 1,610 of JAKEEW010000572.1, read as the reverse complement.
CTTCCGGGAGCACTGGCCCCGGATCCTCGCCCTGCTGGAAGCCGACGTGCTGTGGCGCGGCCGGCGCCTGGCCGCCGGTGGCGCCAAGGCGCTGTTCGGGGACCTGCACCACACCATCACCTGGCACGGCCGACCGGGTTCGGGCCACCGACCCCTACGACTACGCCGGCAACCTGTCGGGCGAAGGGATCGTGCTGGTGCCAAGCGTCATGTGCTGGCCGAACGTCCGCAAGGACGTCGAGCCCTACCAGCCGATGCTCATCTACCCAACCCGCGGCATCGCCACGCTGTGGGAAGCCGGCGGGCCACCGGCACCAGACGCCCTTGCCGCACTCGTCGGCCGCACCCGCGCCGCCACGCTCATGGCACTGGCCGAGCCGGTCTCCACCACCGCGCTCGCCCACCGCCTGCAGGTCACGCCCGGCGCGATCAGCCAGCACCTGTCGGTCCTGTTCGACAGCGGCCTGGTCACCCGAGCCCGCGTTGGCCGGTCCGTCCTGTACTGCAGGACCCGAGCAGGCGACACGCTCGCCGTGCCCAACCAAGCTGGCAACCCCTGAGCGCCAGCAGCAAGTCGTGAACCTGCCCTCGCGGGTGGGTGCTCGGTGCTATCGGTCACCCACGACTGGTTCGGTCCGATGCGAGGAGCGCTTGCAGTCGACCAGGTGGCGGCGAGCTGGTCCGGTTGGTGTGGCGCCAATTCGCCGATACCCGTCGTCGTGTTCGAGCGATACCAGTATTGCCGATGGTATGTACATGGCAGTAGCATCGGCAATATGAAGACGATGATCGACCTGAACGACGACGACTTGGCGCTCGCCGCGAAGGAGCTGGGCACGACGACCAAGAAAGACACCGTCAACGCCGCCCTCAACTTCGTCGCCAACCGGCGTCGGCGCATCGAGCAGCTTCTCAACGACCCCTACGCACTCGGCGTCGGTCCGGACATCTCCGACCCAGAGGTCATGCGGCAGGCGCGTCGGTGACCATCCCGGTTGCCCCTGGCCAGCTCTACCTGATCGACACCTCGGCACACGCTCGCAGCGTCAACCCATCGGTACGCAATGTCATCGCCGGACTGATCGCCGACCGGGCCGCAGCCACCTGCGTGACCGTCGACCTGGAGGCCGGATACTCCGGACGGGACCTCGTCGATGTGCGTGCGATCGCTGAACGCCGCAGGCGCGTGTATGTGGTGCTGCCGATCAGCGAGGCGATCGCCGAACGAGCGCGCGAGATCCAGGTCCGCATGGCCGCACGAGGCCACCACCGCGCTGCCGGGGTCATCGACCTGCTGACCGCCGCGGTGGCCGAGTACCACGGCGCCGTGATCCTCCACTACGACGCCGACTTCGAGCGCATCTCGGCTGCCACCGGACAGCCGCATGGATGGATCGTTCCCCGAGGAGCCCTTGACTGAGCCGCAGAGCGCCGCGGGGTCCGCATCCGCTGGGTGCTGGAGACCCAGGTCACAACGACTACCTGTCGGGCGCGCTGGAGGTCCTGGACGCACTCAGGGCCGCGGACGTCGCAGACCGTATCCGCCAGGCCGCCCAGACGACCTACCAGGCGTTGATCGAGGCCGAGTCCACGCACGTGATCGGCGCCGC
>JAKEEW010000571.1 GCA_022616375.1 Sporichthyaceae bacterium | reverse complement strand
TCCGCGCCGTCGCCGGTGAACGCCTTGGCAATCCCGGCCGCGGCCAGCATCGCTACCCCAACGCCGGCTGCCGCGGCCGCAGGCAGCTGCACCGCCCAGCCCACGCCGGCACCGATCCCGCAGGTCAGCAGCACCCAGGGGTCCCTGAGCACGGACACCGCCCGTTCGGCGGCGCGCCGCCGGATCCGGTCTTGGCGTGTCCGACCTGCCATCACCTGCGTACCTACCCGGCTAGAAGTTCGAGATCACAGCGGTAAAGATCCGCTCGATCGAGGTCGGATCGGTGGCGTCGTAGGCGGCCGCCCTTGATGCCTCGCTGATCCGGCGCAGGACGTCCAGGTCGGCGTCCTGGCCGTAGGCGATCGAGAACACCCGGACCGCGCCCGGGATCGACTCCGACACCTCGATCGACCGGATCAGCCCGTCCACGTCGGTATCCGGCGGGTACTCGTTGCGCCCGTCGGTGAGCAGCACCACGGCATTGATCCGGCTCGGGTCGGCGGTGGCGGACATGGTGGCCACCGCGTGCCGGGTCACGGCATACAGCGGTGTCCCGTTCAGCGGCACCAGCTTGCCGATCTCGGTGCGGATCCGGTCCAGGTTGGGACCAAGCGGCGCGATCGGAGCCAGCTCGGTGAAGATGCCCTCAGGCGCCGGCCGATCGGTGGAGGTGAACGCCCACACCCCGACCTCGTCGTCCGGGGCGAAGTCGGCCAGCGCCTCGGAGGCCGCGGTCTTGGCCAGGTCGAGCTTGGACTGCCCGCCGGCCGATCCGACCACCTCGCCCATCGACCCGGACACGTCGATGACCACCAGCACCCGGGCCCGCTTGCGCACCTCGGTCCAGATTTGGCGCACCTCGGCCAGCACCGGCGGCGCCGGCGGGCTCAGCTCGACCTTCGGCTGGTCGAGCAGCACTGCCTGGCTGCCGCGCAGCGCCGCACCCGGCTCGCCGGCTGCGGTCCGGAACCCGGCATCGGTGAAGCGCCGCTGCGCCGGCTCGGTGAGCAGGTAGCCCAGGAAGTCGGTGGCGGCCGCCCGCTTGCCTGCGTCCACCCATGGCGCGTCCAGGATCGCGTACGGATTGTCGCTGGCCAGCGTTCCTTCGGCCGGATAGATCGCGACCAGCGGGGTGCGCGGCGGCGGATGGTCGCCCGCGGTTGCCGGGTTCCCGGTCGGGTTGCCGGTGTTGTAGTCGATAACCGACTTCTCCTCGACCGCGACGGCGCTCACGTAGGTTAGGCCCTGGCCGGCGTCGTCGGCGCGCTGCAGGTTGGCCAGGAACGTCAGTGTGGTGTCCCCGTAGTGCACCACGCTGCCCTCGACCGCGGTGGCGAACGCCCGGATCTCCCGGTCGGCCAGATCGGCGATGGTCAGGTCCGACGACCGTCCGGTGGCGGCGACGAAGATGCCGACCGTGGCAGCCAGTCCCGAGGTGGACAGCATCGGGTTGGTCTTGCCGAGCTTGAACTGGCCCCACTCCGGATGGCCCTTGGCGGCCCAGCCGCCGGGCGCGGTGGCGAGCTCCAGCAGATCCGCCCACCCGATGTCGGCGTCCGGCCACCCCAGTGCCCGCGCCATCGGCTCGGGCATGGCCAGCACCAGCGGGGTCCGGGCAATGCTCTGGTTCTCGTCGGTGAGCAGGCTGGGCCGGTCGGTCCTGGCCAGGTCCTCGCGCAACAGCGCGAGCCAGGTGCTCGCCGCGGGTGACCAGACGTCCGGCCGGGGCCCGTCGACGGCCTCGTCCCAGCCGCGGGCCAGGGCCTCCTCGGCCCCGCCCGAAGCCTTGGTAGTGACGATCACGTCGACGCAGCTGCCGTTCACCGAGCCGCCGGCATCCTCGTACTCCTGGGCGATCTCACCGAGCAGGCCGGCCTTTTCCGACGACGCGGTCAGGTTCAGACCGATGCAGCCCTCCCGCGGTCCGGTCGGGGAGTCCCCGTCGCCGGAGTCGGCGCCGTCGTTGCCGGTGAACACCGATCGCAGCACGAGGACGAGGATCAGCCCGGCCACGGCGGCGATCGCTAACGGCAGCCGGTTCCTCGACATCGGATCCCCCTTGACGGCAGCGGTGAGCTCGGTGTCTAGCCGGTCGAGCGCCGCCAGCATATGGCGGATATCCGGCAATTGGGCAGATCGAGATTGTTGCCGGCCGGAGCCGCGCCCGCGGTAATGGGCCGACGGTGGCGGATAGCCTGATCACATGTTGCGTCCTGCAAGCTGTCTCAGGCCAGCAGGTGTGAGTCCTGTCCGGGTAGGCACCGGGGCGCCCGGTAGCAGGCCCCGGTTCGTCATGGAGACGT
>JAKEEW010000570.1 GCA_022616375.1 Sporichthyaceae bacterium | reverse complement strand
GCCGCCGTAGATCCCCGCGTGTCCACCCTTCGGGCCATTTCGTCACGATTTCCGCCGCTTCTTGTCCGGATGTGTCCGACTTACCACGCTAACAAGGACGCCCGGCTCCGGCCGGTCGTTCCGTCTCCGCGGCCGGGCGTTACCCGGCGACACCCGGCCCGGCCTGGCCGTTTAGTCCCGGATCTGGGCAGCTCGTAGGGTGTGTGGTCAACCGCACGGGAGGTGGTGGGATGCCCCAGGACCGGCACGGGGAGTTCGTGCTGCCGGGGTCCCAGGTGTATCCGGAGGGGATCACCGAGGGCGCCGGGAACAGCTTCTACGTCGGCAGCATCGATGCCGGCACGATCTACCGCGGCGATCTCGATCATGCTGTCGCCGAGGTGTGGTTACCCGGCGGGCTGGACCAGCGCACCTCGGTCGGTGGCCTGCACTGGGACGGCGACGGCCAGCTGGTTGCCTGCGGCCTGGCCACCGGGCACGTGTTCGTCTACGACACCGGGACCGGCGCTCTGATCGCCCGGCGGACGGTCCAGGCCGACGAGCCGTTCCTCAACGACGTCTTCGTGGTCGACAGCACCGCCTACCTCACCGACTCGAGCCGCCCGGTGGTCTGGGCGCTCCCACTCGGCCCGGACTCGGTTGGCGAGCCGGCGGTGTTCTGCGACCTGAGCCGGCACGGCTTGGGCGGCCCCAGCTACCTCAACGGAATCGTGGCCACCGCGGACCGATCTGCGCTGCTGGTCTCCGACCAGGCGCAGGAGGCGCTGTGGCGGGTGGACCTGGAGACCGCGGCGGCGAGCCCGGTCGAGCTCGGTGACTCGCAGCTGTGCGCGGACGGTCTTGCGCTGCTCGAGCCGGGACTGCTGATCGGGGTGTCGAACCGCGGGGAAAGCCGGGACGACGCGGCGTTCGTCGTCTCGACGGTGCGCAGCGACGACGGTTGGGCCACCGCCCGGGTCACCCGGGAGCACAGCGATCCGCGCTGGACCGTGCCGACCACGCTCGCGGTGGTGGACGGCCGAGTGCTGGTGGTGGAGGCGCAGCTGTGGAGCCGGCCGGAGCCGCGGTTGCCGTTCCGGGTGCTGGATGTCGGCTCGGTCGCCGACGTGGTCGCCGGCTGAGCCTCGTTGGTGGCGGTCGGCGGCAGTCGGCGGCATCCGGCGCGCAGCGCTGCGCTGGTGCGTGGCGCTGCGCTGG
>JAKEEW010000569.1 GCA_022616375.1 Sporichthyaceae bacterium | reverse complement strand
GTTCGGCTCGCGGGCGCTCGACCCGGCCCGAGACGTGGCCGCCACCACCGCCTCAACCGTAGTGCGGCTACCGGCCGACTCCACCGCCGCGCTGCTGACCGATGTGCCGGCGGCGTACCGCGCCGGCGTCAACGAGGTGCTGCTCACCGCCCTGGCCCTGGCCGTGGCCGACTGGCGCCGTCGACGTGGCGGCGACGACGGCGCGGTGCTGGTCACCCTGGAGGGACACGGCCGCGAGGAGTTCGCCGAGGGTATCGACCTGTCCCGCACCGTCGGCTGGTTTACCAGCCTCTGCCCGGTCAGACTGGACCACGCGGTGACCGACTGGTCGCAGCTGTGGTCGGGCGGACCGGCGCTGCGCCGTGCGATCAAGCGGATCAAGGAGCAGCTACGAGCCGTGCCCGACCACGGCATCGGCTACGGGCTGCTGCGCTACCTCAACCCGGCCACGGCCACCGCGCTGGCCGACCTGCCACAGCCGCAGATGGCGTTCAACTACCTGGGCCGCTTCGCCGCGGCCGGAACCGGCGCAGACTGGTCCCCCGCCGCCGAGGCGCCGGCGCTGAGTGCCGGCACCGATGCCGAGGCACCGATGACGCACGCCTTGACGGTCAACGCGTGGACCGAGGAGGACGCCGACGGTCCGCAGCTGGTCGCGGCGTGGTCCTGGCCACGCGAGCTGGCCACCCAGGCGGAGGTGAACGACCTGGCCCAGACCTGGGTCCGCGCCCTTGAGGTGATCGCGGGCCATGCCATCGAAGGGGGCAGCGGTGGTCTGACCCCGTCCGACCTGCCGCTGACGTCGCTGACCCAGGCCGAGATCGACCTGTTGGAAGCCGAGTGGAGGGCCACCCGATGACCAAGTCCGGCCTGGCCGACATCCTGCCGCTGTCCCCGCTGCAGGAGGGCCTGCTCTTTCACGCCCTCTACGACGGGCGGGCCGCCGACGTCTACACCGCACAGATCTTCTTCGACCTGGACGGGCCGCTGGACCGAGCGTCGCTACGGGCCGCGGTCGACGCGCTCCTGCGCCGCCACGCCAACCTGCGGGTGGCGATCCGCCACACCCAGGTCAGCCAACCGGTGCAGGTCATCCCGGCCCAGGTGGAGGTGCCCTGGTCTGAGGTCGACCTATCTGAGCACAGCGACTCTGACCACATTGACCAGGTAGCGGAGCTGGAGCGGCTGCAGGCGGCCGACCGCATGCGCG
>JAKEEW010000008.1 GCA_022616375.1 Sporichthyaceae bacterium | reverse complement strand
TGAAGCCCTCGCTCACCACGATGCCGTCGGCATCGAGCTCGTAGGTACCCTTGCGCACGACATCCGGCGTGTCGGCGAATTCGAACTGGTAGTTGATCCGGATACCGGTGTAGATCGGCACCAGGACGCCGCTCGCCAGATAGAGCGATTGAGCCAGCGACGCCGTGCCACCAAAGAAAGTACCGAGGCTGGACGGCACGATCGGCGGGTCGGTGAGGTCGTCGAAAGCGGTGACGAGCAGGTCGCCGGCCGCATTCTCGAAACGCAGTCTGCCGCCGCCACCCTGGCCGCCGCCCACCGGCAGACCGAGTTGAGCGCCGGGTCCGCCGGCAGCGCTGATCAGACCACCGTTGGTCACGCGCACCGAGGTGCCCGCCTGGATCAAGATCGTGCCACCACCGCCGCCACCGCCGTTGCTGGCGGCGTTCGCGGGATTGCCGCTGGTGTAGCCGCCGGCCCCACCCTCGGCCCGCAGGCGGCCGGTGGCAGTGACACTGAAGATGCCGCCGCACTCGAAACGCGCCGCGCCGCCACCACCACCGCCGCCCGCTCCAGGGGTCCAGTCGGGCAGCCGGTAGGGGATCCCACTCTTGGAGCTACCGGCGCAATGAACGCTGCTGCCGGCTCCACCCGCACCACCTTGCGACCATGGCGGCATCACTCGGTAGGTGGATCCAGGACCGAGTTCCGGCACATCCCTGAGATTGAGGATATCCCCATCGAGCGTCGTGATCGGCTGGATCACCACCACGTCCGCGGTGTTGCCGGCAATGATGAACAGGAGCGACTGATCGCTCTTCGGATTGAGCACGAAGTTCTTCAGCACGAGACCGGCGAATGCACCAGGGTCGACCAGCGTCCGCGCGTCGGCGATGGAGCTCACCACACCCTCCAGAGCGGGCCGACCGCCCTCGCCTCCGGGAGTCCCTTCGCCACCGATGGGTACATCCGGGTCGTAGGGAAGCGTCGGATCGTCCTGGCCGGGACCACCCTCGCGGTCGCTGCCGCCGCCGCCAGCGCCGCCACAGCGAGCGATCGTGAGGAAGGTCTG
>JAKEEW010000568.1 GCA_022616375.1 Sporichthyaceae bacterium | reverse complement strand
ATCACCCTTCACCCGGTATCCGGAACCGGGCGTGACCGGCGGAACCTCGGTGGTCAACGGGCGCTGCTCGAGCTCCCAGGACTTACGGCCGCCGTCGACCAGCGACACCAGGTCGTGCCCGTAGTAGGTGAGGTACCAGTAGGCGTAGGCCGCGAACCAGTTGCTGTTGCCGCCGTACAGCACGACATGGGTGTCGGCGCTGATGCCGAGCCGATCCGTCAGGTCCGCGAACGCTTCCGGCCCGATGAAGTCGCGCCGGACCGGGTCCTGCAGGTCGTGCTTCCAGTGGATGCCGAGCGAGCCGGGGATGTGGCCGCGGCCGTACGCCTCGGTGTCCTCGTCGACATCGAGGATGCGCAGGTTCGGGTCCTCCAGCCGGGCCGCCAGGTCGGCCGTGCTGAGTAGCGCCGAAACGGTCTTGGTTGGCATGACTACCCTCCTTCGATCCCGGGCGTGGGTTCGCCCGGTCGCACCCGACAGCCTCCGGATCCGCCGTTCCGCGACCGTTCCGCCGGTGTTCCAGTTGAGCCGGCGCCCGGCCGGTCCCACGCCGGAGCGCGCAGAATAGGCGCATGCACGAGTGGGGGCGGGACCCGCAGGCTGCGGAGCTGCAGGCCGCGGAGCTGCAGGTGTGGCTGCTCGGCCGGTTCCGGGTCCAGGTCGACTCCCGGCCGGTGCCGCCGGAGGCCTGGCGCAGCAACCGAGCCAAGGCTCTGGTCAAGCTGCTCGCGCTGGCGCCCGATCGCCGGCTGCACCGTGAGCACCTGATGGATCTGCTCTGGCCCGAGCTCGGCCGGGACGCCGCGGCGGCCAACCTGCGCAAGGCGGTGCACTTTGCCCGGCAAGCACTCGGCCCGTCGCACGTTGGGCTGCGGGACGAGCTGCTCAGCCTGGACGCAGCCCGGCTGTGGATCGACGTGGACGCGTTCGAGCGTGCGGTCCAGATCGGCGATCGGCCGGCCGCCTTGGAGCTGTACACCGACGATCTGCTGGTCGAGGACCCGTTCGAGCCGTGGACCCAGCCGCGCCGGGAACAGCTGCGGGTCGGGTTCGCCCGGTTGCTGCTGGACTGGGGCCGCGAGCTCGCCGGCTCCGGTGATCTGTCCAGGGCCGCGACCGTGTTCGCCCGGCTGGTGGCGCTCGATCCACTCAACGAGGACGCAGTCACCGGCCTGATGCGCGCGCACGCCGATGCGGGCGAGCGGCACTTGGCGCTGCGTGCCTACCAGCAGCTGGCCACCCGGCTGGACGACGAGCTCGGGGTGGCGCCCGCGGCGCAGGCCCGCGAGTGCCGGGACCGGATCGCCGCCGGCCAGTACCCACCCGCGGAACGGCACCCGACCACCGAGCAGTCGCCGGGCACCGGTCCGGCTTCACCGGGCCCGCTGGCGGAGGAGCGCAAGCTGGTCACCGCGCTCTCCCTCGACGTAGTGATTCCACCGGCCGCCACCGATCCCGAATGGGCCAGGATCGAACTCGACCGATGTGCCGGCGTGGTGACCGAGATCCTCGAGTCGTGGGACGCCACCGTCGAGCGGCTGCCCGGTGGCACGGTGCTGGCCGTGTTCGGGATCCCCCGGATCCACGAGGACGACGCCGGGCGGGCGATCCGTGCGGCACTCGAACTACGCGAGCGATCTCCGCTGGTCCCGCGGATCGGAGTGGGCACCGGTGAGGTGATCACCGCCGGTGAGCACGATGCCGGACTCCGCCAGGTGGTCGGCGAGGCGCTGGACGCCGCGAGCCGGCTCAGGGAAGCGGCGGCGCCTGGCACCGTGCTGGTGACCGAACGCACCCGCCGGGCGGCGGGCGCCGGATTCCGCTACGGAGACCCGGTACGGCTGCCTTCCACTGGTGGAGCCGAGCTGGTCGCCCGGCCGGCGATCGGATGGCACGGCGAGTCGGCCGGTGACCGCCGGTCGAGCGCGCCGATGGTTGGCCGGGACGCTGAGCTGGCCGTGATCCACAGCTTGTTCGCCGAGGTGCTGGACAGTGGTCAACCGCGGCTGGTCACGGTGGTGGGACCGGCCGGGATCGGTAAGACCCCGTCTGGTCGGCGAGGCCGCCGCGGCCCTGGTCACCGCGCATCCGGACCTGACCGTGTTACGCGGTCGATGCGTGCCGGCCGGGCAGGCAAACACCTACGGGCCGCTGGCCGACATCGTTCGCGACGCCTGCGGAATCTCTATGTCCGACCCACTCGAGCTGGCCCGGACCAAATGCGAAGACGGCCTGCGCGCCATCCTCGGCCGGGACGGCTCGAGCACCGGGGCGGACGCGGTCATGTTCGCCCTGGCCGCGACCTGCGGGATCCGGTTGCCGGGCAGCAACCTGGATCGCCTCGAACCGCGTGCGGTCGCCGACGAGCTGGCCCGGGCCTGGCCCCGGTTCCTGACCGACTGCAGCACAGCCGGGCCGGTGCTGGTGCTGCTCGAGGGCCTGCACTGGGCCGGCCCCGAACTGGTCGAGATGCTCGAGCTGATGACCGCCCGAGCCACCGGCCCGGCCCTGCTGCTAGCCACCGCACGTCCGGAGGTAGCGGACAACCAGCCCGGGCTCGGCGCCGGCCCGCAGGACTTCGCGTCGATCTCGTTGCGCCCACTGACCGGGGTGCACAGCACGGCGCTGCTCGACCAGCTCACCGGTCCGCGGCCACTCGCCCCACAGCTGCGGGCGCAGGTGTTGGCGAAGGCCGAAGGCAACCCGTTCTTCCTGGAGGAGCTGGTCCTGCACCTGGATCGGGAGACCGAGACATCGGCTCCGGCCGACCGGCCGCTGCTGCCGGACAGCTTGCACGCGTTGCTGGCCGCCCGGATCGACGCGCTGTCCCCGGCCGAGAAGTCGGTCCTGCTGCGCGCCGCCGTAGTCGGGCGGGTCTTCTGGCGCGAGCCGGTGGAGCGCGCGCTCGGCGCCGGGCCGGTCAAGTCCGGGCCGGTCGAGTCCGGGCTGGTCGAGCCCGAGCTGGTGGAGTCTGGGCTGGCTGAGTCTGGGCTGGTCGAGTCCGGACTGCGCACACTGGAGAGCCGCGGCTTCGTGCTGCGCCGGCCGTTATCGACACTCGCCGGGCAGGTCGAGTATGCGTTCCGGCACGCGCTGATCCACGACGTCGCATACGCCGCCGTCCCCAAACTGGACCGGCCACGGGCGCACGCCGAGGTTGGCGACTGGCTGGAGGGACTAACTCCGGAACGGCGAACCCCGCCGGAACGCCGGGCGGAGATCGTCGAGCTGCTCGCGTATCACTTCGGCGCTGCCGCAACGAGCGCCGGGATCGAGCCGGCTACCGCCGAGTCGGTCCGGGTCCGCGCGTTCGACTACCTGATCCAGGCCGGCACCGCGGCCCGGGGCAGATCCGCGGTCACGACCGCGCTACGTCTGCACGATCAGGCAAGGGGGCTGGCGGTGACCGACCAGGAGAAGCTGCAGATCCTGGAGGGGCTGGGCGACGACAACGACGCCGGCTACCGCGGCGACGCGGCCACCGACTGGTACGGCCAGGCGTTGGCGATCGCGCGCGGCCACGCGGACTACACCGCCGACCGGGCCCGGCTGTGCCGCAAGATCGCCTGGCTGATGACCGCCGCTCCCAGCGCGTTCCGGGTCAGTCCGGACCCGGCGGTCGCGGAGCGCTACGTGGTGGAGGGAAGGGCGGCCGCATTCGACGAGGTCGGCCGGGCCTGGCTGCTGGTCGTTCGTGGAATGTCGGCTCGGCTGTGGCGGGGCAGCGAACCGTTCGGGCAGGGCAGCAACCCCGATCCGGTCCCGGTGGGCGAGCGCATCCGTGACGTCGAGCGAGCTCTCGCGGCCGCCCGAACAGTCGGGGTGCCTGATCTGATTTCGCGCGGCCTGAACCACGCTGTCGGTGCTGTACGGGATCGCCGGCCGCTACCGCCAGGTCATGGAGCTGGCCACCGAGGGCGTCCACGCCCGAGCCAGGACCGGATCGAGCCTCGATCAGTCGGAGGTGCTGCGCAATGCGGCAGTCGTCACGATTACCATCGACGCCCGCTTCACCGACGGGCTCGAGCTGGCTCGCCAGGCCCATGCGCTGTGCGTCGACGGCACCAACCGGCATCAGCTGATGCATGCCACCTGGCCGGTGCTCGCGGCGCTCTACCACCTCGGCCGGTGGGACGAGCTGTGGCCGGTGCTCGACGAGCACGTCGCCGCGTTCGGGCACGAGCCGGCGATCGGCTGCCAGTTCGTCCGGGACGGCCCGGTGATCGGCGCAACCGTGGCCACTCAGACCGGTGACCTCGACCGAGCCGATCGGCTGGCCGCACTGGTCGGCGATCCGCTGGCCGATCTCGACTCGGCCAGTGCCTGGCAGGCGCGGCTCGCGCTGGCCGCCGGCAGTCCGCACGTGGCCAGGCAGATCTCGCAGGGCAAGGCCAGGGAAGGCCGGCTGTACGGGCCGCAACACGCGCTGAGCCTGCTCGAGTCCTTGGTAGCGCTGCGGGACTGGGATGCGGTCGGCCACGAGCTACCGAACGCACGCTCGAATCTTGCGGGCAATGCGCTGCTCGGGCCGCACTGCGACCGGGCCGAGGGTCTCATCCACGCCGAGGCCGGCCAGCCGGACGCGGCCCGCCGAGCGCTGCGGCGGGCATTGGACGGATTCGACCGGTTGCAGGTGCCGCTGGAAGCGGCCCGGACCCGCGAGGTGCTGGCTACGGTCGAGCCGGCGCAGACCGCCGAGCCGCTGACCGAGGCGGCCCGGGTTACCTATCGCCGGCTCGGCGTCACCGGATCCGCGCACCAGCGACCCGGAGTCCAGAGCTGAGCCTGCCGGGCCACGGCACAGCTAGCGGTTGCCCTGCAGCTTGCGCCAGCCGCCGGCCCGGTTGTTCGCGATGATCTGCTTGAACATGGTGGTCAAGGCGCGCCTGTTGATCGACCCACCCTGGTAGACCGAGATCATGCGACCGGTTTTGTTGTCGTGCCCGCCGGTGATGATCCCCTGCGGGTCGGGGACGAGCGGGTCGTAGAGGAACACATTGACGTGGTTCTTGGTCGCCAGTAGAGCGCAGATGTTGCCCTGCAGGACGAAGTAGGGCTGGACCGTGCGCTTGATCGTCTCGACCACCTCGGGGTCGGCCGCGTGGACCAGCTCACGCACCTCCTGGCAGATGGCCTGCTGCCAGTCGGGCAGGGCGTCGATGTAGTCGTCGACGCGCGGGTCCGCGGTGTAGGTCATGGTGACCCACGATAGGGGCGGGCACCGACATTTAGGACAGCGCGGCCGCGCCGAGATCTCATTGCTCGCGACGCCGCAGCCCGCGGTAGTACGCCCGCTGATCCTCGTCGAGATGCTCGATGGCATAGCTCAGCATGACGCGCGGCATCTGGGCGGCATGCCGGTCGAGGAACCGCAACAGCTGCTCCCGATCCTTCTTGCCGGCCTCGCGCAGCAGGCCGCCGACGGCCTTGCGGACCAGGTCGTGCTCGTCGGCGACCAGCAGTTCGGCGATTGCGAACGTGTCGTCGACCTCGCCCTGCCTGACGAAGTAGAGGCAGCTGACGATCGCGGTCCGGCGCTCCCACGGGTTGGCCGACACCGCCAGCCGGTAGAGCACGTCGCGCGGCTTGTCGGACAGGTAGCAGCCGATGACATACGGCGCGCCCAGGTCGACCAGATCCCAGGTGTCGATCCGGTCCGGACTGCCGAGGTAGAGCTCGAACAGCTCCTGCCGCCGTTGCGGTGTCGTCCGCTTCCGCCTGGCCTGCTTGTCCATGATCGAGAGCGCACCGACCCGGACCAGGTGGGTCGGGCTCGCGAGCAGCTTGCCGATCTCGCTCGGCGGCAGCTCGATGAACTCCTTGGCCAACCCGAAGACCTGGCCCATCGGCACCGTGGGCCCGATGGCGGATAACCGAGTGACGAAGTGCTCCGCGCTGAGCTGGTCGGTCATGGCGGGCCAGTGTAGTTCAGCGGTCGAGGTTTGCACGGCTGCAATACCCGGTATTATACCCGGTATGATCACCTCAGGATCCCGACGATGAGCGTCCGGCATGCGCTGCTTGCGCTGCTGACCGAGGGCCCGAAGTACGGCTTGCAGCTGCGGCAGGAGTTCGAGGAGCGGACCGGCGACGTGTGGCCGCTGAACGTCGGCCAGGTCTACCAGGCCCTGCAGCGCCTCGAAAGGGACCAGCTGATCGAGTCGGACGGCGAGGGCCACGACGGGCCGCAAAAGTCCTACCGGATCACTCGCAGTGGCTCGGCGGAGCTGGCGTCCTGGCTGCGTACCCCGCCGGACCTGGCCACGCCGCCGCGGGACGAGCTCGTGATCAAGGTCTTGGTCGCGCTTCGGCTGCCCGGCGTGGATGTCGCCGACCTGCTACAGGTGCACCGCAGGTCCGTGATCGAGCTCATGCAGCGCTACACCTACCTGAAGGCGGAAGGCCCACCTGACGACGTCAGCCTGGCGCTGGTCGCGGACGCCGAGCTGTTCCGGCTCGAGGCGATCGTTCGGTGGCTGGATGCGACCGACGCGCGGCTGCGGCAGGTCCACCCGCCGGCCCAGCCCGACCAGGCAGCGGTCAAGCCCGACAACGCAGCGACCCAGCCCGACCAGGCAGCGGTCCAGCCCGACAACGCAGCGGTCCAGCCCGACCGGGCTGCGGTCCAGCCCGAGCCAGTCCGAGCGGAGACCCCGAGATGACACCCGCAGTCGAGTTCCGCCAGGTATCCCGGACCTACGGTTCCGGTGCCGCCGAGGTGCACGCGCTGATCGAGATCGACCTGGTGGTCGACGAGGGCGAGCTAGTCGCCGTGATGGGACCCAGCGGTTCCGGCAAGAGCACGTTACTCACCATCGCCGGCACCTTGGAGACGCCGTCCAGCGGCGATGTCCTGGTCGGCGGCGCCGCGGTGCAGGCCATGTCCGGCAACGAACGTGCCGGACTGCGCCGGCGCTCGATCGGCTACGTGTTCCAGGACTTCAACCTGCTCGCCGGACTGAGCGCGGTCGAGAACGTCGCGCTCCCGCTCGAGCTCGACGGGGTGCGGGTCAGGCCCGCGCGCCGGATGGCGGCCCGCGTCCTGGATGAGCTCGGGCTGGCCGGCAATGCGCACCGCTACCCGGACGACCTGTCCGGTGGGGAGCGGCAGCGGGTCGCGATTGCCCGGGCGATCGTCGGCGACCGGCGCCTGCTGCTCGCCGACGAGCCGACCGGGGCGCTGGACTCAACCAACGGCGAAGCGGTGATGCGGATGTTGCGCGCCGCGTGCAAGCGTGGGGTCGCCGGGATCGTCGTGACCCATGACGCACAGCTGGCGTCCTGGGCGGATCGGATCGTGTTCCTGCGTGACGGCCGGGTGGTGGACCAGACGGTCCGGCCCGCCGGACCGGAGTCGCTGCTCGCCCACGGCGGCGCACGATGATCGAGGTCCTGCCCGACGGGCCGGCCATCGATTGGGCCAAGTCGGGCGGCGTACCGGCCCGCCGGGCGGTGGCTCGATGGGCGTGGCGGCTGTTCCGCCGCGAGTGGCGCCAGCAAACCCTGGTGCTCATTCTGCTTTCGGTCACCGTCGCGATCGCGATCGGCACTATGTCGGCCGCTTACACGATGGCACCCACGCCCGGCGACGCCGAGTTCGGCTCGGCCAGCATGTTCCTGGAATTCGAGGATCCCGACCCGGCCGCCGTCGAGGCCAGCATCGCCGTCGCGAGCGAACAGCTCGGCACCATCGACGTGATCGGCCTTCGCGACGTGCTGGTGCCCGGGCAGTTCAGGCCGGTCAACCTGCGTATGCAGGATCCGCAGGGGCCGTACTCCGGCCCGCTCCTCGACCTGCGCAATGGCAACTACCCGGCCAGGCCGGGCGAGATCGCGATGACCGAAGGGATCGCGCAGCTCCTACAGGTCGACATCGGCCGTCAGGTCAGCTTCGACGGCGCCAGCTGGACCGTCGTCGGCATCGTCGAGACTCCCAGCGATCTCACCGACGACTTTGCGTTGGCCGCACCCGGAGCCGCCCAGCCGACCTCGGCAAAGATCCTCCTCGACTCGTCGTTTGAGCAGGTCCGGTCGTTCCGGCCGCCGGCAACCAGCTTGGGCAGTAGTGAACGAGCAACGAACGAGAACGTGATCGCGGCCGTGACCGTGCTGGTCGTGGCGACGGTAGTGCTCTTGCTGGCGGCCCTGGTCGCGTCGGCCAGCT
>JAKEEW010000567.1 GCA_022616375.1 Sporichthyaceae bacterium | reverse complement strand
TCTCCCAAGTCTTGGTGGATGCGGGCGGCGATCCAGACGGCGTCCGGCAAGGCGAAGGAGGAGTCGATAGTGGAGCTATGGCGACTCTCGACTTCGCAGCTGGTCGTCGCCTGGGCGGCGATCCGCGCCGCCGACGACTTGGGAGACACACCCTAGCCGCTGGAGTCCGGGTCACCCGGGCGGTAGATCAGCCGCACCACCTCGCCGCGCTTGCCCAGCGAGCCCATGTCCTTGCCGTTGACGGTGACCTTGACCGCGGCCGCGTTGCCGACCACCAGCGTCACCATCTTGCTGTCGGTGAACTTCTTCGACTTCCCCTCCGGCAACGTGCCCCGGAACAGCTGCTTGCCGTTGTTGCCGGTCACCGACAGCCAGGCCTGGTCGTTGGTCGCGGCCACCTTGACCTCGACCTGCTTGCCGGGCTTGGACGCGGTCTCCGGCTCGCTGCTGCCGCCAGGCGCCGCGCCCGGCTGGGCACCCTGGCCCTGGGCACCCTGGCCTTGCGAACCCTGCCCCTGGGCGCCCTGACCCGGCGCACCCTGACCGGCGGAGTTGCCGCCGGAGGCCGCCTCGGAGCCCTGGTCGGGGACCGTGGTCGCGATGCTGCTGGACAGCCGTTGCGGGGTCCGGTGATCGGTCGCGCTGGCCAGCCGGAAGCCACCGTAGGCGACTGCGACGACCAGCACCCCGGCCATGACCGCGGACCAGTTCCGGGTGCGCGGCTCGACCCGGCCCCGACCGGCGGTGAACACCTCTTTGATCGTCGTCGGAGCCGGGTGCGGCCGCTGGT
Source organism: Sporichthyaceae bacterium (assembly GCA_022616375.1). Taxonomy (GTDB): domain Bacteria; phylum Actinomycetota; class Actinomycetes; order JAKEEW01; family JAKEEW01; genus JAKEEW01. Next base: position 10,200 of record JAKEEW010000567.1, on the reverse strand, counting down.
TGTCGTACTGGACCAGCAGCGGTTCGGCCTCGACCCCGAGCGTGCCGGCGAGGGTCCGGATGTGCCCGCGAGCGTAGACGTCGCCGCCGCAGACCGCGAACTGGTTGTTCTCGATCGCCTCGATCAGGTACGGGCGGATCCGGGTACGTTCGCTGACGTCCGCGACGGATAGACCTGCGTGCTCACGCGCCGTAGTTAGCGCCTCACCTATCGTCACGTCGACCCTCCGCGACCGAGGCCGTCTCGATTGGCCGGATGCCTGTTTAATACCTTTTGTGCTACACGCCTGCGGGGCCGCTGCCGATGGGGTTACGACTCATCCCCGATGACGTCACTTGCCGACTGCCCGGCCGAAAATGCCGGGAAACCGGGCGTCACCCGGCTGGCCGGTCGGTGCCCGCACGACTCCGCCGGCCGAGGTGAGCACCCTCGTCGACCAGCTCAGCGGCCAAGTTGAGCACCTTCGTCGACCAGCTCAGCGGCCGAGTCGATCACGCTTCGGCGACCGGCTCGGTGGTCGAGTCGAACACGTCGTCGCGGGCGGCCGAGAGGGCGGTCAGCAAGGCTCCCTGTAGCACAGGATTGCCGTCCACGGTGCTCACTCGCACCTCGACACGCAGCGGCGAGATCGCACTGACCCCGGCTTCCACCCGTGCGGCCAGTTCCTTGCCGCCGGCCATTCCGATCTCGCCGGCCAGCACGACCAGGCCCGGGTCGAGCACGGCACACACCGAGGCCACCCCGACCGCCAGCCGGTTGGCCAGCTCGTCCAGGAACGCACGTCCGGCCGGTCCGGCGGCGAGCGCGTCGGCCACCGCCTGCTCCGGGCTGACCCGATCGAGCTTGTGCGCGCGGGCCAGCGCCTGCACCCCGAGCCCGCCGACCTGGGACTGGAAAGCACCCTTGAGCGCACCCGGCTCGCGGCGGACCGCGGTGACCGGGGCCCCGGGCACCGGCAGGTAGCCGATCTCCCCGGCGCCGCCACCGGCGCCGCGGTGCAGCCGCCCGCCGATCACGGTGGACAGACCGACCCCACGGCCGACCCAGATCAGCGCGAACGAGTCGCGGTCCACCGCCACCCCGTGGTGCAGCTCGGCGACCGCGGCCAGGTTCACGTCGTTCTCCAGGCTGACCCGGCGGCGCAGGTCATCGCGAAGCGCGGGCAGCAGGCCGCGGTGCCAGCTCGGGAGGTCGGAGGCGAACGCGAAGTCCCCGGTGGCCGGATCGACCAGACCCGGGGTGCCGACCACTAGCCCGTGTAGCCGATCCAGGCTGATCCCGGCGGCCCGGCCGGCCCGCTCGACCGCCTCGTGCAAGATCGCAACCGGGTCCTCGACACCGGCGATACCGATCTCGGTCTCGGCCACCGTGTGCCCGGTGATGTCGGCCACCGCGGCGCCGATCGACTGCGGGCCGACGTGCAGGCCGGCGACGTAGGCGGCGGAGGGCACAACGGCGTACAGTCGGGCGTTCGGACCGCGGCCACCCTCGGTCTCGCCCACCTCGTGGACCAGACCGCGCGCCTCGAGCCGGGCCAGCAGCTGGGCGGCGGTCGGCTTGGACAATCCGGTCAGGTCGCCGATCTGGGTCCGGGTCAGTGGGCCGCGCTCGATGAGCAGCTCAAGCGCGGCTCGATCGTTGATCGCGCGGAGCAGGCGAGGGGTGCCGGGCCGTTGCGGCATTGTTAGATTGGCCCCTATTCATTAGGAAACTTTCCTGTTAGATTCCAAACGCTAGGTCGCGGCGCCGGACCAGTCAAGCAGTTCTTCTCCGGTGTGAGACCATGCTCCGCTCCGTGTCGACGGATCGGATCGGAGTCGGGCAAATCGTACAAATGCATACCGGAGGATCCGGGAGGATGGCGTGAAGACAAGGCTCATGGCCGTGGCAGGTATCGCCGCGGCGTCGCTCGTCCTCGCCGCGTGTGGCGGAGACGACAACGAACCGGCGCAGGTCGCGCCGGCCGATCGGACAGGCACCCTGAACGTATGGCTCATGCAGGACGCCGAGGGCGAAGCCTGGGCCCCGATCGTTGAGCAAGCGACGGCTAAGTTCAAGCAGACCTACCCCAAGGTCAACGTTCAGGTGACCATCCAGCAGTGGGAAGGCATCAGTGACCGGCTGACCACCGCGTTCGCCGGCACCACCCCGCCTGACGTGGTCGAACTCGGAAACACCTTAGCTCCGAAGTACGCCTCGGACGGCGCACTTGCGGAGCTGACTGCCAACAAGGGTGACTTCGAGAACTCCGGCAGCTGGCTGCGCACGCTCGAGGACGCAGGCACGTTCGAGGGCAAGCTCTACGCCGTGCCCTACTACGCAGGCAGCCGGGTCATCACCTACCGCAAGGACATGTTCGACGAGGCCGGGATCACCGCGATCCCGACCAGCATGGACGAGCTGAAGGCCGCGGCGGACAAGCTGAACACCACGTTCGGCGACGACCCCAACTTCTCCGCGTTCTACATCCCGGGCCAGCACTGGTACCTCGCCGGCGCGCTGATCGCCGACCAGCAGGACGACCAGCCCGCACCGTTCGCCGGGTTCACCGACGGCCACTGGGCCGCCAACGTGACCTCGCCCGAGTCGGTGGCCGGTCTGACCCTGTTCCAGGAACTGGCAAGCAAGTACTCCAAGGCCGACCCGACCGGCAACGAGGCCGACCAGGCCAACCGGATGGGCGGACAGGGCAACATCGCCATGTTCTACGGCGCCGGCTGGGAGATGGGCGTCGTCACCAACGAGGACGATGGTGACCCGAAGCTCGCCGACAAGCTCGGCCAGTTCCCGCTGCCTTCGGTGACCCCGGGCCAGCCGGCTCCGGCGTTCCTCGGCGGTTCGGTCCTCGGGGTCTCGCAGAAGTCCACCCAGCAGGATCTCGCTCGGGCCTGGATCGGTGCCTACACCAGCAACGACGTTCAGACCGCGCTGGTGAACGCGACCGGTTCGGTGCCGAACACCACCACGCTGCTGGGTCTGCAGCCGGACAACCCGGCGTTCCAGGCCGCCTCGCGCACCTGGTTCGTGCCGACCTCGCCGAACTGGGCGTCCATCGAGGAGCAGCGGCTGCTGCAGAACGCGCTGGTCTCCATCGCCACCGGCCAAGCCTCGGTGACCGACGCGGCCAACACGCTCAACCAAGAGGTGGACTCGATCCTCGACGCCTCGTGATCATCGCCGGGGTGGGCGGTCAGCAGTAGCCAAACGCCCACCCGGCTCACCACCCGGGCCCGCCGGACACCAGGTCCGGCGGGCCGATCCATCACCATGGGCGATCCATCACTATGAGGGGCGAGGAGGAGGCATGAACGCCGTCAACGCTGCCTCACCGGCCCCGGCCCCGGCATCGACCGCAGCCGCGCCGGTGCGGGATCTCGAGGAGATCCACGAGCAGGTCGGTCCGCCGAACTGGCGCCGGCTGCGCGGCGGCCCGTCCCGCACGTCCCGCGGGCTGCCCTACGCGTTGCTGATCCCGGCCCTCGCGGTGATGATCGGCGTGCTCGGTTACCCGGTCTACTACCTGATCAGGATCTCGTTCCAGGACTTCGGCACCCGGCAGCTGTTCAACCCGGACGCGGTGCCGGAGTGGGTGGGGCTGGACAACTACACGACGTTCTTCTCCAGCGACGACTTCGTCCCGGTCGTGATCCGCACGCTGCTGTTCACCACCGCCTGCGTCGGGCTGACCATCCTGATCGGCCTCGGGATCGCGCTGCTCATGCAGCGGCTCAGCAACTGGGTCCGGCTCCCGCTGCTGGTCGCGATGATGTTCGCCTGGGCGATGCCGTTCGTCTCCGCCATCGCGATCTTCCGATGGTTGTTCGACTTCCAGTACGGCGTGGTCAACTACCTGATCTCATTGCTGCCTGGCGTGGACTTCACCAGGCATCACTGGTTCCTCGAGCCGGTCCAAGGCTTCGGCGTGGTGACCGCGATGATCGTGTGGCAGGCGATTCCGTTCGTCGCGGTGACCCTGTACGCGGGTTTGACTCAAGTGCCGCAGGAACTGATCGAGGCCGCCCGGATCGACGGTGCCGGGCGCTGGGCGCTGTTCCGCAACGTGATCTATCCGGTGCTCAAGCCGGTGCTGACCATCGTCACCGCGCTGTCCATCATCTGGGACTTCCAGGTAGTGATCCACCTGCTCGCGATGCTGTCCGGCACGCCGAACGAGGACTACTACACGCTGCCGCTGTACTCGTACATGATCTCGTTCGCGACCCGGGACTTCGGGCTCGGTGCGGCAGCGGCGGTGATAACGGTGGCGGCCCTGATCGCGGTCACGCTGGTGTACATCCGGCAGATCCTGCGCATCCAGGAGGCCGACTGATGAGCCAGCCAGCTGTCGCGGTGCGCAGCCCGGGCGCCGGCCGGTCCCGTCGGGGCCGGATCGCCGCAAACCTCACCGGTCTTGCCGTGTTCGTCGTGATGGCGTTCCCGGTCTACTGGATGATCATCAGCTCGATCAAGCCGGGCCGTGAGCTGTTCGCGCGCACCCCGCAGTTCATCCCGACCAGCCCGACGCTGGACAACTTCAGCCGGGCGATGAACCGGGACTACTTCTGGGACTCGGTGCTCAACAGCGTCATCGTCGGTCTCGGCGCGGTGGCCGCATCGATGGCGATCGGCTTCCTGGCCGCGCTGGCGATCGCACGGTTCCGCTTCTACGGCCGCAAGGCATTCGTGGTGATGATCATCGCGGCCCAGATGCTGCCGCTGAACGCGCTGGTCATCCCGCTGTTCCTGCTGCTCAGCCGGGCCGGCCTACAGAACCGGCTGACCGGCATCATCATCACCTACCTCGCACTGACCCTGCCGCTGACCATCTGGCTGCTGCGCGGTTTCGTCGCCGGGATCCCGGCCGAGCTGGAGGAAGCGGCCATGGTGGACGGCTGCACCCGGGTCGGCGCGTTCTTCCGGATCATCCTGCCGCTGGTCGCCCCCGGCCTGGTGGCCACCTCGGTGTTCACGTTCATCCAGGCCTGGAACGAGTTCCTGCTGGCGAACGTGCTGCTCACCGAGCCGGGCCAGCGGACCGTGTCGATCTGGCTGTACGGCTTCATCACGAACCAGGGCATCGACTACGCCGGACTGATGGCCGGCTCCGTGCTCATCGCGCTGCCGGTCGTGATCTTCTTCCTGATTCTCAACCGCCGGATCGCGTCCGGCCTGGTCTCCGGGGCGGTGAAGGGATGACCAGCAGCGAGCTCGACCGGCTGGTCAACGCCACGCTGGTGGCGTCCTACCAGACGATCGAGGCGCCGGAATGGCTGCTCCGGCTGGTCGAGCAGGGGCTCGGCTCGGTGCTGCTGTCCAGCTGGAACATCGACTCGCCCAGCCAGCTCGCGGCCACCACCGCCCGGCTCCGGACCCTGTCCCCCAACCTGCTGGTCTCGATCGACGAGGAGGGCGGCGACGTCACCCGGCTCGACCACGCCGCCGGCAGCCCATACCCGGGGGCCGCCGCACTCGGCGCGATCGACGACCCGGAGCTGACCGAGGCGGTGCACCGGGCGATGGGCGCCGACCTGGCCGAGGTCGGGGTGAACTTCGACTTCGCGCCGTCGGTCGACGTGAACAGCGCGGCGGAGAACCCGGTCATCGGCACCCGCAGCTTCGGTGCCGATCCGGAGCTGGTCGCCAGGCACGGGGTGGCCGCGGTGCGCGGGCTGCAAAGCGCCGGCATCGCCGCATGCGTGAAGCACTTCCCCGGCCACGGCGCCGCGGTCAACGACTCGCACCACTTGGTGCCGGTGCTCGACCTGCCGCTCGACCTGCTCACCGAGCGCGATCTGCTGCCGTTCCGGGCCGCGCTGGAGGCCGAGGTCCAGGCCGTGATGAGTGCGCACGTGGTCATCCCGGCGCTGACCGGCTCGGTTCCGGCGACCATGAGCCGAGCCGCGATGCACGACCTGCTCCGCGGCGAGCTCGGGTTCACCGGCGTGGCCGTGACCGACGCGGTGGACATGGGCGCGATCGCCGGCACGGTCGGGATCGCCGAGGGCGCGATCCGGGCGCTGGCCGCCGGGGTCGACTTGATCTGCATCGGCCCGTCCAAGGGCGCGGACGTGGTGCTGCCGGTCCAGGCCGCCATCGTGGCGGCGGTCCGGGAGGGCCGGCTGCCGGAGTCCCGGCTGGTCGAGGCCGGCGAGCGGATCGCCGCACTGGCCAGCTGGATCCGGCGGGCACCGCGGGCCGCACTGGACGGCGAGGTAGGGCTGGTCGCGGCCCGCCGAGCGGTCCGGCTGGACGGCGACCGCCCTTCGCTGGTGCGACCGCTGGTGGTCCGGCTCGAACAGGACTTCAACCTCGCGGTCAGCCCCGGGATGCCGTGGGGCCTGGTGACCGCGCTGCAGGCAAGGCAGCCGGCCGTCGAGGAGCTCGCGGTGTCCGGCTACGACGGCGGGATCGGACCGCTGCTGGAGGCGGCGGCCGGTCGGACGCTGATCGTGGTGGCCAGGGACGCGCACCGCTACCCGTGGCAGCAGAAGCTGGTCAGCGAGCTGGCCACGCACCGGCCGGACGCCGTGCTGGTCGAGATGGGGCTGCCGCTCTGGCGGCCGGACGGGATCGCCACCTACGTGGCCACCTATGGGGTGGGCCAGTCGAACGCGGCGGCCGCGGTCGAGCTGCTCACCGGTGGCTGATCCCATCCGGCCTGGTATGCGGGGCGCGCGCTAGGACGCGCGGAGCGCGCTACCAGATGTTCCAGTAGTAGTTGCCGTATCTGGCCATCCGGATCGGGTCGTAGCTGCCGGTCACTGTGTAGAACGACTCCCAGTTCGACATGCTGCAACCGGTGCTGAAGTAGTCGCAGTACCTGATCGTGTAGGTGCCGCTGGTCCGCCACAGCTGCAGCATGTGCGCGTCGATCGCCGGGGTGATCTGGCCGTCCGGGTAGACGATCTTGTGCCCGACCGCCATGTTGGTCGGCACCGCGCTCCACTTCGGCACGATGAAGTCGTCGTCGAAGCCGATCAGCGTCCAGTCGGTGCCCATCGCCGACTGCGGGTTGTCGTACAGCCAGGACATGAACGTCGAGCTCCCTGCCATGTCCTTGCACTGCTGGGTGCCTTGGCCGCTGAACTTGCACACGCCACCCAGCGGTGCGCCCCGGTGCGGGGTGGACAGCGTGCTGACGTCCTCGATGTAGAGGTAGGGCGGCCAGCCGGCCTCGTGCCGCTGCACACCGGTCAGCGCGGCTCGGATCACCAGCCCGCCCATCGAGTGCCCGACCGCGTCCACCGGAATGCCGAACTGCGAGTAGTGGTCCCAGACCTCCCAGGCGAAGTCCAGGCCGAGCGTCTTGATCGGTTTGCTGCGGTCGCCGGGGACGACCAGGTCACACGCGCCCGGGCCGTAGTTCAGGCTGGTCGAGTAGTAGCTGTAGGTCCACTTGCGGCCGAGCGGGGTCGGGCCGAGCCGAGCCGGGGAGCCGTCGTTGAGGTAGTCCGCGATCGCGTCGTCCCAGTAGGTGCCGTTGCAGTTCCAGCCGGAGCCGTTGTCGCTGTAGCCGTGCACGAAATACACCGGCTTGTTCATGCCGTCCACCCGGGTGGGCGGTGACTGCGAGATCGGGCACGCCGGGATCCCGGGCCACGGGTCGATGTCGGTCCATACGTCACCGGCGGGCAGGTAGCCCCACGCGTTGGGCCGCTTGTACGGGGTGGAGGTCCGGTCGCCCAGCGTGTAGTACCACACGTTGTTGCTGCCGCCGCTGTGCGCACCGCGGCGGTAGCAGACCACCCAGCTCCAAGTGGAGTCCATGTAGGCGGTGTGGCTGGTGTAGTTGGCGTCGCCGTACATCCGCGCGCCGCCGCGGTTGCCGCACCACCAGCGCGAGGTCCAGGACCAACCGGTATTGGGGTCGGTCACGCTGACCCCGGTCTGCTTGCTGCAGGAGCCGGCCGCCGCCGGCGAGGCCTGGGCAATCGCGGCGACCCCGCCGACCACCAGTAACGTGCCGCAGATCAACAGACGAGGAAGGACTAATCGCGCGCGCATGCCAGCTCCCCTTCCGGGCCTCGGTGGGCGACCCTGGGAGCGGGCACGGCCAACCGGTGGCGGGACCGCCACGGCGCAACAATGATGGACCGCGCTTGCCAAAAACTTTCCGTCGGCTTCACGCGCTGACCTGGGATGACCTTGCCCCGCCTGGGCCGCGGGCTGGTCTCGCCTGGGCCGTGAGCTCGGCTCGCCTGGGCCGTGAGCTCGGCCCGCCGCGGCGGCCTGCCCTACTCGCCGCGGATCGTGACCAGGATCTCTTCCAGCTCGTCCGGCTTGACCAGGACTTCGCGGGCTTTGGAGCCCTCGGACGGTCCGACGATGCCGCGGGTCTCCATCAGGTCCATCAACCGGCCGGCCTTGGCGAACCCGACCCGTAGCTTGCGCTGCAGCATCGAGGTCGAGCCGAACTGGGTGGACACGACCAGCTCGATCGCCTGGCAGAGCACGTCCAGGTCGTCGCCGATCTCCTCGTCGACGTCCTTCTTCGGGCTCTGCGTGCCGCCGAGCACGTCCTCGCGGTAGGTCGGGGCGAGCTGGGCCTTGCAGTGCTTCACGACCGCGGCCACCTCGGCCTCGGTGACCAGCGCGCCCTGGAGCCGGACCGGTTTGGACGCGCCCATCGGCAGGAACAGCGCGTCGCCGAGCCCGACCAGCTTCTCCGCGCCCGGCTGGTCGAGGATGACCCGCGAGTCCATCAGGCTCGAGGTCGCGAACGACAGCCGGGACGGCACGTTGGCCTTGATCAGGCCGGTGACCACGTCCACCGACGGTCGCTGGGTGGCCAGCACCAGGTGGATCCCGGCCGCGCGGGCGAGCTGGGTGATCCGGACGATCGAGTCCTCCACGTCCCGCGGCGAGATCATCATCAGGTCGGCCAGCTCGTCGACGATGACCAGCAGATAGGGGTAGGGCTGGTAGACCCGCTCGCTGCCGGGCGGCGCGGTGAGCTTGCCGGTCTTCACCGCCTTGTTGAAGTCGTCGATGTGCCGGAACCCGCTGTTGGCCAGATCGTCGTAGCGCATGTCCATCTCGCGCACGACCCACTGCAGCGACTCGGCCGCCTTCTTCGGGTTCGTGATGATCGGCGTGATCAGGTGCGGGATGCCCTCGTACGCGGTCAGCTCGACCCGCTTCGGGTCGATCAGGACCATCCGCACCTCGTCCGGGGTGGCCCGCACCAGCACCGAGGTGATGAGCGTGTTGATGCAGGTGGACTTGCCGGCACCGGTCGCCCCGGCAACCAGCATGTGCGGCATCTTGGTCAGGTTCGCGATCACGTGCCGACCCTCGACGTCCTTGCCGAGCCCCACCACCATCGGGTGGTGGTCGGCCCGCGCGTTGCCCGAGCGCAGCACGTCACCGAGGCTGACCAGCTCGCGGTCCGAGTTCGGGATCTCGATCCCGATCGCCGAGCGGCCGGGGATCGGCGACAGGATCCGGACGTCGGCGGAGGCCACCGCGTACGCGATGTTCTTGGAGAGCGCGGTCACCCGCTCCACCTTGACCGCCGGGCCGAGCTCGACCTCGTAGCGGGTCACGGTCGGACCGCGGGTGAACCCGGTGACCTGGGCGTCGATCTCGAACTGCTCGAACACCTCGGTCAGCGCCTCGACCACGTTGTCGTTGGCCTTGCTGCGGACCTTGCCGGGCGAGCCGGTCCGGAGCATGTCGACGGCGGGCAGGTGATAGGTCACCTCGCCGGACAGCAGCAACTGCTCGGTGCGCGGTGGTGGCGGGGTATGGGCCGGGGGGTCGGTTGCGGCCGCACCGGCGGTGGCCTTCGGCTGGCTCGGCAACACCCGGTTGAGCGCGGCCCGTTCCAGCACGGTGGCGACGTCGGGTCGGGCCGCGGCCAGCTCGGCGGCGGACGGCCGGCGCAGCCGACCGGTGCCGTTCGGACCGACCAGGGTGTCCGCGTCCAGGTCGTCGGCGTCGCCGTCGACGTCGCCTTCGCCTGCGTCGGTCTGGTCAGCCGGGCGGAGCCAGCCGCCGACCAGGAAGCCGCCGAGCGCGCGCATCCGGTCCGGCAGCACGTACAGCGGGGTGGCGGTCACCACGAGGATGCCGAACGTGGCGACCAGGCCGAGCAGCGCGAGCGCGATGTACTTGGTCAGCGCCACGCTCAGCGGCCAGGCCACCATGAAGCCGAGCACTCCCCCGGCGCCTTGCATGATGCCGGCGCCCTCCTTCGGG
>JAKEEW010000566.1 GCA_022616375.1 Sporichthyaceae bacterium | reverse complement strand
GGCCTACGGAGTGGACGGCTGATCGAAGGGAGCGGCTGGACCCTGTGACGGGGCCAGCTCCGGGGAGCGGCGGAACCGACCCGCCGCTCCCCGGCTCGTTCAGAGTGGGACCGCGCTCCCGGTCGGGACGACCGCTCGTCCCGGCGCCCGCTAACCGCGTGTCGTGGCGGGATGACCCATCGAACATGTCACGATCGGAGTATCCGGAGAGCCAAGCGACCTCAAGACCTCTATCGTGGTCGGCTTGCAACGGCCGCTGCTGGCCTAAGCAGCCGACTTGGAGCAACGTGGCGGAATCGCTCGGACTCGCTTGTCCCCCCACGGGCATGCCTGCCCGTGTCGTATCGCACGGCTTGATCAGCTTAGGGATACGGAGGCGAGCTGCGGATCTGGACGCTTGTTCGCGCTCAGAACACCTGCGGTTCAGCGCGCGCAAGTTGATCTTTGGTCTCTGGATATCCCTTCATAATGATCTTGAGCGCCGCGGCATGCGGGCGGCTCAAACCCGAGACAAGAGGTGCTAGTGGCATGCCCGGAGCCGTTTTGGAGGCCCCAGTCAGCGTTGAGCTGACCCACAAATTCCTAGTCACCGGCGAGCTCTGGGATCGCCTGGTCGATCGGATCATGCACGAGGAAGAGTTGGATCGATCGCTCGCTGAGCGGATCATGAATGAGGCCCTCGGCTTTCTCCGTCTCGTCGCGCAAGATCCAAGCCAGGCCTATGCGCCATCCTCACTGGTCGACATTGGATGGCACACGCTCGTCCTTTACACCCGGGAGTATGCGGCGCTCTGCCATCGAGTCGCCGGACGGTTCATACATCATGAGCCGGATGATGAGCTGGACCACCAGACCGGCGGGTGCGTTCGCACCGTGCAGGCTCTCAGGGCCGCCGGCTTCCCAGTTGATGATCAGCTCTGGGAGACCTCGGCTGACTGTGGGGGGAAGAGCTGCTTCAATGCCGATTGCAGAGCTGGGTAGCTGGCGCGCCGACTGCACAGGTCTAGATGCCGTGATCTGCCCGTTTGATTCCACTTCCACGGTTGGGCGGGCGTGGGCCCAGGCGCAGGAGCGATCTTTCCAATCGATCCATCTCGAGCGGAGAAACATCGATACGCCACGCACCCAAGAGCCACCTGACCGACGTGAGATAGCTACGTTGTGGACTCTGACGTTCGCAGCCGATCTATTGTTGAGAAGGTGGTTCGTCGCGGCACCTCGTAGTGCACCGCCTCGCCATGGGCGGTTGTGACGCTCAGCTCGACCCAGTCCGCATCGATAATGCGGACCTCATCGAACCAAGGCTCCTCTTTGTCCACGGCTGGATCCGCGCGTTTCGTTGGGTTCATGCGCAGGGCACTCCTTGGTTGAATCTCTAGGGAATAGGGTAGCTCGCAACGGAGAGGTAGCCGGCGCAGGACGCCGGCTACCTACTTCGAAATCGGTGGAGGGCCAAGTGCAACCTGGCTCGGGCCACGTTCGCGCTTGGTGTCCGGTCGTAGGCCGTTGGCCTGCAGGTTTGGGTCTTGGGGAGGCAGATTCTGCGCACTAACCGGGGCTCGTAGGCTGCTCGTCCGTGGCGTATGTACGCACGGTGAAGACGGCCTCGGGGGCGACGGCGGTGCAGATCGTGTACTCCTCGCGGCGGGGTTCGCGCACGATTGAGCACCTCGGCTCGGCCCACGACGAGGAGGAGCTGGAGGCGCTCAAGGCTGTCGCCCGGCAGCGGCTAGCTGCGGGGCAGGGCGAGCTTGACCTGAGGCTGAGTGTGGCCGCGGCGGCCTCCTCGGGAGGGCCGCTTCAGATCGCCTCGTCACGGATGGGGCATCTGTGGGATGGGTTGTGCCGGGCTTACGACGCGCTCGGGTTCGACCGGGCCACCGGTGGTGATGACGTGTTCCGACAGTTGGTGCTGGCGCGGATCATCGAGCCGACCAGCAAGGAGGACTCGCTTCGGGTGCTGACCGAGACCGGTCTCGGGCCGCCCTCCTATCGCACGGTAAAGCGTCGACTTGCGGTCTACGCTGAGGATTCCTGGCGCCGGGGCGTGGGTGCGGCGTGCGCACGGCACGCGTCGTTAGGGCCGGCGTCGCTGGTGCTGTTCGACGTTTCCACCCTGCATTTCGAGACCGACCGGGCCGATGGATTCCGGGAGCCGGGGTTCTCCAAGCAGCGACGGCTGGATCCCCAGATCACCCTGGGGCTGCTCACCGACGGCTCGGGGTTTCCGCTGATGGTCGAGGCGTTTGAGGGCAACAAGGCCGAGACCAAAACCATGCTCCCGGTCATCGAAGCGTTCATGGCCGCCCACCGACTCTCCGATGTCACCGTGGTCGCCGACGCGGGGATGGTCTCGGCCGCGAACCAGAAGGCGATCGAGGCTGCGGGGTTGTCGTTCATCCTCGGCGCCAGGCTCCCCGAGGTGCCCTACGTGGTCAGCAAGCGGCGCGCCCAGCATCCCGACGAACAGCTCCCCGACGGGCACGTGTTCACCCAGCCCTGGCCAGCCGCCGCCAGCGACAACCGCTGCGACCAGGTCATCTACTACCAGTACAAGGCCGACCGGGCCCGGCGCACCCTGCGCGGCATCGATGAGCAGGTCGCCAAGGCAGAGAAGGCCGTGGCCGGCCAAGCGCCGGTCAAGCGGAACCGGTTCATCAAACTCACCGGTGGCGCCAAGAGTGTCAACCGCGAGCTGGAAGCCAAGACTCGCGGGCTGGCCGGGCTGGCCGGGCTGGCCGGGCTGAAGGGCTACGTCACCAACCTCGTAGATGCCTCACCGGAGTTCGTGATCGGCGCCTACCACCAGCTGTGGCGCACCGAGAAGTCATTCCGGATGTCCAAGCACGACCTGAGAGCCCGCCCGATCTACCACCACAAGCGCCACTCGATCGACGCGCACCTGACCATAGTGTTCGCCGCGCTGGCCATCACCCAGTTCATCGAGGACCGCACCGGCTGGTCGATCAAGAAGTTCGTCCGCACCGCCCGCCGCTACCGCACCGTCCACATCCGCGCCGGCCAGCACATCCTGACCGCCGAAGACCCCCTCCCGGCCGACCTACGCGACACCCTCGCCCAGATCACCAAACTACAGATGCGCACTAACTTGGCCCGAGTCGGGACGGAGAGGTAGCCGGCGCAGGACGCCGGCTACCTACTTCGAAATCGGTGGAGGGCCAAGTGCAAGGCCTGTGCGAAGGCGGCTCCAAGAGGGACGTCATAGGTCTCACTGAACGCATCGGTGGCCAATGTATCGACGCACAAGAAGCCAATGATCTGCCGTCGACCAGGTGCCTGAGCTACGATTCGTGAGCGCGCAATCGGCCACACGACTGTGGCCCGATATTCGAATGCACCAGTTGCAATCGTTTGCTCGTCCCAGTGGGAGTTCTTGTATCCTTTGCTAATCAGGGCGGGCAAGTTGTTGCTGAAGAAGTAGGCGACGTCACCCTCAAAGATCCTTCTAAAATGCGTGTTATTGCCCACACGATCTTGCTCGAGTCGAAGCCTCTCCTCTACCTCAGCGCTACGAGCCAACGTCACAATCTGCACGTCTCCGTCATAGCTGAGTGCATCATCGATAGGCCCAGGTACAACCGTAATCTTCACGCACGCCCTGCAGGGTGTATCTGTGATGGCGCTGAACGCCTCGGCGAGGAATCGAAGCGCCTCTTGGAGGCGGAAAAGGAAAGCATCCTCAGAGCCGTGGCCCTCGACCACTGTCCACGATGCTTCACCGAGGCTCTCAAACGCCTTGCGTAACGGGATCATGGCGGCCGCGTAGCGAGCCTCCCGGTGATAACGCTGCTGCTGCCAAAAGAGCATGCCGAGCAACCCCGTCGTAAGTGCGCAGACATACAACGCCAGTATGGCTGCAGGCGGGCTGGCGGCGTCCAACAGGAAGACCGTGGCGACGGACGCCACAGGCGTCAGCACCGTCACGATGACGCTGATCGCCACCAACACAGTCCAGAGCGTCGAACTCCGGACCCAAGTCGTCGCTGGCTTCACGGAGGGCCATGGTTCTCTGGGCGAGCAAGTCGGGAGAACGTATCCAAGTGCTGATCCTGTGGTCAACTGGCTACAGTCTGTAAGTATCGAGCGCCGTTGCCTACAGGGTGCCCCATTGGTAGACAACCGAACCCGAGGTTCCGGCAGCCGAAGGCCGGCCCCGACTATGAGGGACTTCCCGCCTAGTCCGGCGTCAGTCAGCACGACCTTCAGCTATGACTCTCACCCTCGATGGATGTCTGAGCGGCAGGACACGTAGTCAGGTGGGAATGGTATCGGCGGGGCCGGGGCCGACCAAATTGCCGCGGTTGCCGCGTGTAGCTCGTGTCTCCGGAGAACTGTCTCCTCCCTGCGGCATACTCCCGATCATGCCTGCGATTCCTGATTCGCTCGACCCCGAACCTGTCAGGAAGGCGAGGGGTGCGTTCTTCACCCCGGAGCCCCTCGCACGGTATGTCACCGACTGGGCCGTCCGGACAGCGGAGGACATGATCATGGAGCCGTCATGCGGCGAGGCGGCGTTCCTCCTCGCTGCGGTCAACCGTCTGATTGCCTTGGGTGGCGCATCGCAGTCTGCGCCACCTCCGCATCTAGACGGGGTCGAACTTCACGCTGCGTCTGCGGAGGCTGCCAGCGATCTACTCCGGGCGGCTGGCGTGGAAGCCCGGGTCGCTGTCGGCGACTTCTTCACCTTTGGGCCAACCGGCTCCTACGACGCCGTGATCGGGAATCCGCCATACGTCCGCTACCAGGATTTCTCCGGCGAGTCCCGCGCCCGCTCTCGCGAGGCTGCGCTCCGCGCCGGCGTACCCATGTCGAACCTGGCGTCGTCATGGGCGGCGTTCACCGTTCACGCCGCACTGTTCCTTAAGAGGGCCGGTCGCCTTGGCCTCGTCCTCCCAGCCGAACTCCTAACCGTGAATTACGCTGCGCCGGTACGGCGCTTCCTCCTGGAACGCTTCGCAAGGGTGGATCTCGTCCTCTTTGAGGAGCGCGTGTTCCCGGAGGTGCTCGAAGAGGTCGTCCTACTTCTGGCCGAGGGCTACGACGAGGGCCCGACGGATAGTTTCCGCGTCTTCCAGTTCCGCGACGCCGGCGACCTCACTGGGACCCCTGTGGTCCGGTCGTGGAAGCCCGATGACCTCGATGCCAAGTGGACCCCCTCGCTCCTGTCCCGCGAGGCGCACTCGGCGTTCTCTTCACTGATCGAGGGCGACGACTTCACGACCTTGCAGACGTGGGGAGAGACGACCCTTGGCATCGTCACTGGGAACAACCGGTACTTCGCGCTCTCGCCCCAACGTGCCGCGGAACTCGGCCTCATCCCGTCGGACCTCGTGAGGCTCTCACCTCCGGGCTCACGGCACCTGAGGAGCCTCACATTCACCGACGCGGCTCTCGACGAACTAGGAGCGGCTGGATCCTCGACGTATCTCTTCCGGCCAGCTGGTGAGCCCTCGAAGGCCGCTCGCAGCTACATCAAGGCCGGAGAGGTCTCCGGCGTGAATCACGCCTACAAGTGCCGAATACGTCCCGACTGGTGGCGCGTGCCACTGGTGCCACAGTCCGACCTGCTGCTCACATACATGAACGCTGACACGCCTCGCCTCTGCACGAACCGCGCACGTGTGCACCACCTGAACTCCGTTCACGGCGTTTACACGCGACCGGAGGTGAAGCGGCTCGCGATGGACTACCTTCCGCTCGCGTCGATCAACTCCATGACTCTCGTCGGCGCGGAAACCGTCGGGCGTGCCTACGGTGGCGGGATGCTGAAGGTTGAGCCTCGTGAGGCTGACCGGCTCCCGATGCCCTCGCCGGACCTCGTCGAGTCGACGAAGGCACGCCTCGTCGAGATCCGACCTCAGGTGGGCGGTTTCCTCCGCGCTGGACGTCTCGCTGAGGCCTCTCATCTGATCGACGATCTCCTCCTGGTGGGTGCCCTTGGGATGAAGCGCTCGGACGTGAGGGCGCTCCGCGAGGCTCACGCGGAGCTGACGGCCCGCCGTGTCGCTCGTGGCGGTCGCCCGGGCTCGGCAGCAAGGTAGCCGCATGCCACGCAAGCCTGACGCGATGACCGTCTTCGAGCCGACTCTCGTCGGCTGGCCTACCGCTTCGCCTTGGTCGCACCCTGTCGGCTCCTCTGCTGTGTACGGGCCGGACTACAACCTTCTCGCTGCGTTGCTCTCTGTCGCCGTAAAGACGCAAGCCGCGAGCGAGAGCGGAGTCTTCCCGAGGGGTATCGATCTCTGGCTATCGCACGAACTCCGCCGCTGCGGATTCAGCGACGAGGAGACCTGGCCTCGGCCGACCCGTCCCCGCATCTTTCCTCGTGAAGTGGCACTCCTCCTCAACTCTCTCCCGGCATCGCTCCGAGGTCTCGACCTCCGCGAAGAGATCCGTCGCCGCGTCAACGAAACGCCCTCCGTTTCCCCGACCGACGCGGTCGTTCTCGGCCGGGCCTACGACAAGCAGGTCGACGTATGTATCTCGCGCTGGGACCGAGGACCCGAGATCCTCATCAGCACAAAGGCACAACTCTCATCCTTTGGTAAGAATCTGCCCAACCGCTTCGAGGAGGCTTACGGCGACGCCGCCAACCTCCGCGCCCGCTACCCCCTTGCGGCCGTCGGCTACTTCTTTGTGCAACGGGCGACGATCCTCACCGAGGAGCCGGATGCCTTCGAGCGGGCAAAGGACATGATCCGCAAGCTCCGCGCCGTCGCGGACGGTCCTGGCTACACCGCGACGGGGTTGTGTCTGGCCGATTGGGACGAGTCTGTCTCCGCCGAGGAGCGGAGGGCTTCCGTCATCCTCGACGATGTTCCGGAGGACATCCGACCGGATCAGTTCATGGTTGGCCTCGTCGAGCAGGTGCTTCGCGTCACACCCGTAACGCATCACGTCAGCGTCCGCGAGCGATACGAAGGGCGAGTGATTCCGGTTTCGGAGGGGGAGCCCGAGGCTGTTGTGGGCGAGCTCGACGAGCCCGGGAGCTTTCTCGAGAGCTACGACTGACTGCCGTACGAGTCCGAATCCCGTAGATCTTGCTTCGTAACAGTTGACTCCTGTAATCACGTGCGAAGTGGCCTGGCCGCCATCCAGACATAGCCAAGTTGGTCGATCCAATAAGCGAACCAAACGTTCGCTGCTAAAGCGATCGAGTTCTGTGTGCATGCGCCAAGCTGTGGCCTCGGAAGCGCGAGATCGGTAGTGGACCTGACCGATCCCCCGATGCGCCCCCTTGACGATCAGGGCTGGCCGGCGGCCGCTACCTTCTCGGGAACGTCGGCGGGGTGGCCGGGCCGAAGTACACCCCGGTGATCGGGCTGGCCGGCGCCAGCAGGATCGTCCGCATGCGTTGCTGTCCGGCCAGGCCGGGATCGCGGATGAACCACAGGTAGTAAGTCGAGCCCGGCGAGATGTTCTCGAAGTCCCCGATGGCGTCAGTGCGGTAGCCGCGTGCTGTCGCCTCCTGCTGGCTGGCGGTCTGCAGATGGATGTCGTCGGATTTCAGCTCGCCGAACGCGGCAAGCTGACCCACCAGCCAGTACGCGTCCATGTTGGACCGGCCGCCCAGCCAGTCGTAGATCCGCCCGCCGCCGAGCCACATCGTCTGTTGTAGCACCGGCAGCTGTCCGAGGAAGAGGTGCTCGGCAAGGCGGCCACGTAGCCCGTTGGCCACGATGGCGGACAGCTGCCCGCGAATCTGGCCCTGGACCATCCGCAGCTCGAACGCCTCCAGGACGGCCAGCTTGGTCTGCGCCTGGTAGCCGTCGAACGCGCCGGACGCCGCCACCTCGATTACCTGCAGACAGTCCGTGAGGGCCACCTTTTGTACGAGCGTCAGCGCCGCGAAATCGCGCTCCACCTCCTGTCGCAGCGTGGTCCACTGCGGATGGTCGTCATCGATGCCCAGGTTGTCCGGCGTGATCCGCCGGCGGGGCGGCCGCAGCGGCGGGGTCTGCCCGAGCTCGCGGCGCAGCTCCCCACTGTCGAGACCCATCAGCCTGGCGATGAGCGCCGACCGGTCAGCCGCCGGGGTCTGCGAGAGCAGGTTGTCCGCCCGCGCCAGCCCGTCGTCCAGACCGGGACCGACCCCGAGCCGGCGCCGCATCCGCAGGACGAGCAGCGGGCCCCAGCGCCGTCCGAACGCCAGAGACGGCGGATGCGAGGCCAGTCCGGCTAGCGCGTTCGCTCTGGTCTGCACCGCTCCGACCGCGGCCAGATCCGGATGTGCGATGAGCCGGAGGAATGCCTCCGCCTGTCCGGGCGGTGCCTGGGCGAGCATGCGGGTTACTTTGGCGGCCCCCATCGCGGCCTGCAGTCGTTGCAATCCCACGGTCGGCGCGCCCGGCAGGACTACCGGCTGATCGGGGGCGCCGGGCCGGGCCGTCGCCTCCGGCACGTGCGCGAGCCGCTGCGGCGGGGGTGCTTGTGCCGGTAGGTCGCCGGCCGGCAGGAACAGCACTCGCCGCCCGCCGGAGCCGAGTGCGAGCACTGCGTCCGGGTCGCTGCTGGGTAGGCGACTGGCCGGCGGGTAGGCGGTGTCCAGGACCGGCCGGCCGTCGTCGCTGACCGCCACCAGGCCCGGCAGCAGCCCCTGGAACATCGGCACCGCGTCGGGCAGCGTCAGCGTGGCACTGATCCCAAGCTCCGCCAGGCGCAGCTCGATCTCCCCCTTGGCCACGGACAGCTTGCCGAGCGCGAGCAGCCGGTCGGCGCCGGCCGGCATGTCCTGCACCAGCGCGACCAACCCGTTCCAGACCTCGGCCGCCCGCCGCGCCCACGCGACGAACTGCGCGTCGCTGGCGGTGCCGTTACGGATGGCGTCGAAGTCGGTGAGAACCTGAGCCCGCTCCGCCTCCAGCACGGCCAGCCGTTGCTCACCTGCGTCGCCTATCGACCCCCGCGCCGCGCCGAGCCGGTTGGCGAACGTCTCGCCGAGCAGGCCGCCGGCCATGATGACGCCGGTGCTGGCGATCTGCTGCACCCCGGCGAACACGGCCTCGCGCAACGTGTGCAGCCGGCCGGTACGGATCACGAACTGCACTTCGCCGAACGCGAACATGCTGATCTGCTGAACGGCGATCTTCGCGATTGCCTCGGCGCGCTTGCCGGCCTTCGCCACCGCTTTGAAGATGTCCCCGGCGCCGTACATCGTGAGCCGGAGCGCCACCGTCTGCGCCGCCTGCCAGCCCAGGTCGTCCAGGAAACCTGATCCCTGGATCGACTGCGGCCCGAGCAGGATCTCGGAACCGGCGCGCGCAACGATCGTTTCCCACAACACCTCGGTGGCGAGCACCCCGGCCGACACGACCAGTACGCCGACCACGGTCGAGGTATCCACCACGGCGGCCAGTGCCACTCCCGCGGCCGCGCCGACGGCCCCCGCGGTCAGAGCACTGGCCGCGGCGATCGCCACTCCGGCCGCAACCGCCTTGACCTGCTCTTGTAGCTCGATGGTGTCGGTGACGTCCTTGATGTCGTTCTTGAACGCGTCCGGCCCGGTGACCGCGTTCAACGCCGCCACGCCGAGCTTCTGGGCATCGGCCGCCGCGACGAAGTTCCCGAGCTTGAACTGCGCGATGCCGATCTCGATCTGGGTCAGCGCGTTGCCGAGCGCCGCCGCGTAGCCGTCGAGCCGCCCGGCGGCCGAGCTGGGCAGGATCGTCTGATCGGCCAGCCACGACAGCCGCTCCCGAGTGGCGAGAACGTTCAACCCGAGCGCGAGGCCCTGCAGCTTCTGGCTGAACCGCAGATACTTCTCGGCCTGGTCGGCGAACTCATAGTCGCGGATGCCCTGCAGCTCGTTGAGCAGCGGCGCGAGCCTGGGCCAGGGACCGCCTGCCGGGGTCGTGGTGAGCAGTAGCTCGGCGTCGGCCGCCCGGTTGGGGAAGGCGCCCGACCCGCGCTCGGTCCGCAGCTGGATCAGGTCGACCGCGGTCTCGGCCATCGCGCGGATCTGACCCTCGAGCCCCTTCGGGTCGTAGAGGTAGAGGTCCTGGAGCTTGGCGCGAAACTCTCCGACTAGCCGGCCGCCCTCGTTCAGCCAGTAGTCCAGGACGTTCACCCGCGCGGCGTTGAGCGCCTCCTCGATCGCCGTGCAGTACGCCTGGCGCGCTCGCCACAGCAGACTCCGTAGCCTCAGCTCGAACGGCGGCAGGTACTGGCCCGGCTTCGCCAGGTCGTAAAGCTGTCGAAGCGTCGGCCGCAGGGCCACAGTGAGCGTCCAGGCCAACTCGATGCCGCGCTGGCGGTTGGCTATCGTCCGGGCCGAGGGTGCCGGCGCTCCGCTCACCGGGTTCTGCCATCCCCAAAGCCGCCGCCGAACTGCCCGCAGCTCCAGCGCATAGGGCACGAGCTCGTCGACGGCTTCCAGGAGCTGGTCGAGCAACACGTCGGGCGGTACCCGGCAGGTTAGCGTCTCGGGTGCGGCTTGGCTTCGGGGGTCGCCCGCGGTGGCGGATGTGCCGAGGACCGCGGACAGTGCCGCGCCGCCGCTAGCCATGTCTGGCCCCCCTTCCCCCACGCGAGCCCCGTTCCCGGATGACCCGCGCGCCCTCGCTCAGCGTGCTCGGCTGAGCCGAACCTGGCAAGGGAGCACCGCAGCCTTTCCGTCCGGCACGAACCAGGCGGGCCAAACACCGAGCCGGCAAATACCAAGCCGCCGCGGGGCATTGCCGGCATTCCCTGCCGGTGCCAGCATGAGGCTTGGCTGATGCCTGCCAGGGGGGCGCATGGGCGTATCTGTCGGGGTGGATCCTGTCCTTGCTCATCTGCTGACGGCGCTGGGCCTGCTCGACAGTGACAACCACGTCGTCGGCGAGTGGTTCTCGCACCCGCTCGAATCGATCCGCACCTGCCTGTCCGACCCCACCCAGCGCGCCGCGCTGTTCCACCTGCTCGATGACGCGCTACCGCCGCAACCGCACCCGCTAGCACCGGCCGGGGCGTCGTGGCACCCGCTCCTGCAGGACAACGACATCGGCAACGCGTTCATCACGGTGGCCGGGGACATCGTCGGAATCGCGCTGGTCGCGGGCACCGATCCGAGCCAGCTTCCGGGCATCCAGGTGGTCGCTACGCTGCCGCTGGTCGAAGCGGCCGGAAGCGACGTACGCGCGATCGCCGCCGCCCCCGACTATCCGCTCGACATCGCGGTCGTCGCCAGCCTAGGCGCCGGGATCGGCCCCGAGGTGGTGGGCATCCGGGTGTCGGTCGACACCGCCGGCAACGTTCGCGCGCGGGTACGGCTGGAAGACGAGACGGATACCGGCCGGGACATCGCCGAGATGGATCCGACCCAGCTCGACGCGCGCATGATGGATGCGGTCGCGCTGCTCGTGCGGTCGGTGCTTGCGGAGATCGGCGACGCCACCGGCATGGACGAGGATCTGGCGCGGGCCCTGCGCCGGGTCACCACCCACCTGTTCGGGGTCCTCGGGATCGGCGACGAGACGCTGCCGGAGCTCCCGGTCGCTAGCGCGGTGTCCGACCCGGCGGCACTGCGCACCTGGCTGACCGGGATCCTCGCCGACCAGGCGCGGCTGGCCGCCTGGTTCGGCCACTGCGCTGGCCTGCTCGGTGCCGCGCCGCTCGACCAGGCGAATCCGACGATCGGCGGCACCGGCTCGCTCGACGACCCGCTGCGCGCCACGTTGCTGCAGTTCGACATCGACGTTGACGCCGACGCGGCGCTGGAGCTGACCCTGGCCACCGACGGTGACCGGCTGACGGTGGGCGCCAACGTCGCCGCCTCCGCCGGCCGCGGCCGGCTCACCGCGGGCGTCGGCCTGCTCAGCGTGAGCATCGCCGGGACCGGGCCGGTTACCGCGCTCCCCGCGGCGCAGGTGCTGCTCAGCGTGCCGGTCAGCGCAGACGGCGAGGACCTCGGCATGATCGTGGCCGGGGCCCGGTGGGACGGCACCGCGGTCGTCCCGACGCTTCGGCTGGACGAGGTCGTCATCGCCGGGACCTCGTACACGCTTGACCTGTCCAGCGCGCAGGCCGTCCTCGACACCGGCGCCGATCTGGTCGCCGGCGTGCTCAGCGAGGCGATCGGCGAGGACGGGGCCGGGCAGCACGCGCTCGCCCTGCTCGGCCTGGTCGCCCCGCTCGATCCAGGCGGGTCGCCGGTCGCCGGTTGGCCGCGCCTGGAGGCGGCCCAGCTGCTGTCCGGTGACATCCTGCGGGCGGTCGCCCAGATGCACCGGGCAGTGCTGGACGACCCGGCGCTGTCGTGGGGCGCGCTTCTCGGTCAGTTGGCCGGCCTGCTCGGCCTCCCCACCGATGTCGCCGGCTCGGGCACCCCGGCACAGCCGTGGGCGGTGACGCTGGCATCCGACGGCCCGCTGAGCCTGGATCTGCTGGCGTGGGACGAGCGCGACGCCAGCACGCCGGCGGGCACCCGGCTGCTGCGCCTGGGCTTGCGCGGCTCGGCCGCGGACGGCGTCTGGCGGGCGTCGTGGACCGCCGAGCTCGTGGGGTTCGACCTACCCAGTGACGCGGCCGGGACGGCACGGTTCCTCGGCAGCCAGCGGCTCGCCGTCGCGCTCACGAACCCGCCACAGGTCGGCGACGACGACGGGCCGTGGGCGTCCGTGGGCAGTGTCGAGGCCAGCGTCAGGTGGCGGCCCGGCAGCGATCCGGTGCTGGTCGCGTCGGTCAGCGACCTCGTGCTCGGCTTGGGGCCGGACCACCTGCCGCCGATCGACCTGGTCCTGCCGCCGCCGTCCGGCCGGCTCGACCTCACCGCACCGGACCTCGGCCTCGGCCTCGGCCCCGACCTGGTCCCTGCGGTGGTACGTACCCAGCTCACGACCGCGCTGCGTGCCTGGGGCGACGATGTCACTGCCTATGCGGTCGGCGGCCTGCTCGGCCTGCATCACGAGCTGGCCGGGCTTCCGACCGGATGGCCCAGCCTGCTGCCCACCGATAGTGCCGGCTTCGCCGCGGCGCTGGCCGACCCGCTCGGCACGGTCGCGGACCTGCTTAGGCGGATCGCTACCGGGACGACACCCGATGGCGAGCCGCTGCTCGCCGCCGCGGTGCCGTGGATCGCCGGGTTGATCACCGGTGCGGTGCCGGTCACCCCCGGTGCGATCCCGCCACCCGCGATTGCCACCGGCGGGTCCGGGAGCTACGAGGACCCGTGGACCGTGCCCGTGCTCGCGGAGGCGGAGGCCGGGTCCGGCGGTCCTGCCCTGCTGTTGTGGTGCGACCCGGCACCGGCCACGGCCACGCTCGCCGCGGCCGAGCTGCTGCGCAGGGCACGCAATGGCGACGACCTCGTCGCCGGCCTCGCCGCGTGGCCGGGCACTGGTGCCGGGGTGCCGGCCGTCGCTGAGCTGCTGACCGGCCGCCAGCTGACCTGGCTCGGCGCCGGGATCGACCGCCTGGCCGAGCTGCTCGCGGCCGGCGACGGCCTGGTGCCGTTCGACGCCGCGACTGACCTGCCGGGCGCAAGCTGGACCGCCGCGGCGGCCGTGCCGTGCGGCCATCCCGATCTACTCAGCCATCCACAGGTGGTGACGGCGGTCACCCAGCGGGTGAGCCAGTGGGGCGGCGGCCCGGTCGTGCTGCTGTCCCCGGCGACCGGCGGGCGCCGGGATTGGGCGGCGCTGGTGTCGGCCCTCGACCCCGGACACGACCCGGATGCCTCCGTGGACCTGCGCGCTGCGGCCGGGACCACCGCCCAGCGGCTCGCCGCGGTGACCGCGGTAGCGCTGGCCTATCCGGTCGACCTGGACGACGACGGGTCGGGGGACGTCGCCGGGCTGGCCGACCAGGTGGACGAGGTCATCGACCGGATCCGCACACTGACCGGGGCGAGCCGGGTGACGCTGGTCGGGCACGGGATCGCGGGGCTGGCGGCGCGGGCCGCCGCCGAGCGCCGCCCGGCGATGGTGCGCGGGGTGGTCACCGTCGGCACGCCCAACGCCGCACCGGCGGACCAGGCGGATCCGGCAGACTTGGCGGACTCGGCGCCGACCACCGGGGGAGTGGCCGCCGCCGTCACCGATCCCGACCTCGCCGATGCGGCGCGGTTCGGTGCCGCGCTTCTCGGTGCCTACCCACCGTCCGCCGGCACGCCGGCGGACGGGGTCGCCACGGCCGCAGTGGTCGACTTCCTGTCCCGGGTGCTCGACGGTGGTCCGGTCCGGGACGGCGCGCTGCCACCGCCGGCCGCGTTCACCGCCACCGGGATGGGCGCGCCACCTGACGGGCTCACCGCGGCGGTTCCCGGGCTGGCGATCGGCGGCCGGCTCGCGGCCGGGCTCGTCCAGCTGCTGGCCTCGGGCGTCCAGCCGGAGCCGCCGACCGAACCGGTCGCCCACCTGGGGATCGGCGTCCAGCTAGCGGTGCCGCTACCCGAACCGGAACCCGACGAGGTGCACGCCGACCTGCTGCTCCGCGCCGACGTCACCCGGATCCGGCTCCGCGCCGGTGCGACGGCGCCGGACCGGCCGGCCCAGCGACTCACCGCCCGGGCTCGGCTGTGGCGGCGCCCGACCGGCCTCGGCGGTTCGTTTGGCGGATGGCTGGCCGGCGACGACGGCACCGACCCGACCGATCGTGCCCGAGTCCGGGCCCGGTGGGCCGAGCTCGGTGTGTGGCTGGACCGCGAGCCCGGCGGGCTGGTCACCCGCCCGTTCGCGGTGCTGCACGAGGCCGGGGTCGTGGGTGGGCGCGCCGGCCGGGTCGACCTCACCGCGCTGCTGAGCGCCCTGGCCGTGCGGGGCGCCCGGGTCCCGCTGCCCGCCGGGCTCGACGGTCCCGCGATGGCCGTCGTGCTCGACGTGCTGCGCGCGCTGGACCTGGTCGTCACCGACGGTGGCACGGATGCGGTGGACACCGCGGCCCTGGCCGCGCTTGCCGCCGGTCCGGCGGGCGTGCTCGGCCCGCGGGCGGGTGCGGTGCTGGACGTCCTGGCCGCCGCCGCGGGTGCCGACCACGACACCGACACCGGCGTCTGGACGCTGCCAATCGCGGAGGCGCTGGAGCTGCAGGTAGCGCCCGCCCCGTGGGTGATCCGGCTCCAGGCCGCCACCGACGACGGCGCGACCGACGACGGCGATGCGGCCATCACCAAGCTGGTCGGCGATCTTGCGGTCACCCTGCCGGGGTTCGCCACCGAGGCCACGGTCGCGCTGGTGCTCGGCCCGGCCCGGCTGGCCTGGCGGGCCGGCACCCGGAGCCTGGAGCTGTCGCTACCGCCCTGGCTGCCTCCGCTGTCGCTGCTGCCGCAGGGCCTGGACACCGCGGCCGGTAGCGGCGCGACCGGCACCGCCGCGACCGGCACCGCCGCGGCCAGCGCCGCAGTCCTGCACGCCATCCCGCGCGCGCTGCTGTCCGGGCTGCTCACACCGTTCCTGAGCGAGGTGTTCGGCCGCCGGCTCGCGGCCGCGCCGATCGAGGATCTGCTGACCCACCCGCTGCGCTGGGTGCAGCCGTTCGACGCCCCGGCAGTCGACGCGATGCTGGCAGCGATCGGCGCCGCCCTGGACCGGCCCACCACCGGCGGCCTCGCGTTGCCCGGCGGGCTCAGCGTGCGGGCCACCGGCCCGCCCGGCGGCCCGGTCGACATCCGGCTGAGCGGGACACTCGACGTCGCCACCGGCACGTCGCTGGGGCTGACCGCCGGACTTCGGATCGCGCTGACCACGGACTCGGACGGCATCCCGACGGCGGTCGCGGTCAGCCCGCTCGGCGGCGCCACGGTCGACGCCACACTGCCCGGCTCGTGGGAGGGCCTCCGGGTCGATGTCGGCGCCGACGCCGCCGGGTTGACCATGGGTGTCACCCCGATCGCGGGCCAGAGCCCGGGTCAGCGCATCGAGCTGATCCCGCACTTCTCCGGGCTGGGCGCGCTGGCGGCGGCCGCCGAGAAGCTGCTGCCGGCCGTGCTGCAGCAGCTCGTCGAGGAACTCAGCCCGGCCACCGGCGAGCCGACCGGCCTGCTCGCGGCCGCCCTCGACGTCGCCGAGGGCCTGGGGATCTACGGCCCGGACGCCGAAGGCTTCACCCGCGCCGACCGCGCCCAGCGGCTCGCCGACATGCTCGACCCGACCTGGTGGGAACAGCTGGTCAGCGACCCACCGGCGGTGGCCGGCGCGGTCGGTGGCGTGCTGGCCGCGTTACCGCTGCCGCTCGGCACGGTCGCCACCGCTGGCGGCACCATCACGTGGCAGGTGCCGTTGCCCGACGGTGGGGATATCGAGCTGGCGCTGGGTTGGGCCACCGACTCCCGTCCGGTGCTGCAGCTGTCGGCCTCGGACGTCGTCCTTGGCCCGCTCGTGCTGGATGAGGCCGGTCTCGGTTTCGACGGCGACCTGGCCTGTCACCTGATGCTGCACCTGGATGCGGGCGGCCTGCTCAGCCCGGTGCGGCCGGCGCTGGACGTCGATGTCACCGGCATCGACATCGACGGCGTCGGCCCGACCGCGCCGCGGTTCGCGGTCTCGATCCTGCCGCTCGGGCCGGGGACCGCCGACGAGCTTGACCTGCGCCTGGCACCGGTCCCGCAGATCGTGGACGGTGGCGACGCCGGACTCGCGTTGCTCCAGGCCTGGGGGGTGCCGCTCACGATCGCGGTGCTGGTCGCCGCGTTCGACGCCGCCGAAGGCGACCTGCTCGACACGCCGCTGTGGGGACCACCCAACACCACCGCACCGGGGCCGACCGCGCGGGAGTTGCTGGCCGCGGCCGGCGTGCTGACCAGCGAGACCGCAGGCAGCGCGCCGGAACTTGCGAACCCGTTGCCCGATCCGGCCGTGGCCGCGCTGCGCGGGTTGCAGCGCGCGGCCGACAACGTCGGCATCGAGCTGGTGGACACCGTCGACGCGCAGCTCACGCTGAGCCTGGTGTCGCAGACCGTGCCGGGCGGCGTGCGTACCGGCGTGCGGCTGCGGGGCTGGGTCGCGATCGACGCCGACGACCTGACCGTGACGGTGCGCTTCGGCGATGCGGTATGGCTCGACGACTCCAACGGTGGCGTCACGGTCTGGCTGGTCGAGCCGGACGACGCCGGTCCGCTCCCGGTGCGCCCGACCGCCGCGCTCGAAATCGTCGGCTTCGGCGCCGACCTGGCTCGCCCGTCCGAGCCGCTGGTGAACGGCACCCTCGTTCTCGGGTCGCTGGGCGCCCTCGTGTTCGCCACCGTCGACTTCTTCGACAGCACCAACGCACCCGAGGTCACCGTCACCGAGCTGGGCGCGGGCCTGGCCGTCACCGATACGTTCGTCAACGTCGCCGGCGAGGACGCCGACAGCTTCCTGCGCAAGGTGATGCCGGCGGAGCTGACCGCCCCGTTCGACCTGACCGTGGTCTACCGGGACGGGGAGCTGGAGGTGCACGGCGCGACGCCGGCCGCACCCGGACGGTACGAGCTGAGCCTGCCGCTCGACCTCGACCTGACCATCATCCGGATCAGCGAGCTCATGCTCGCACTGCAGACCGGCGCCGCGCCCGCGCTGGAGGCGGCGCTGAGCGGCACCGCGGCGGTCGGGCCGATCGCGGCCACCGTCAAGCGCGTCGGCATCATCGCGGTGTTCGGCGGCGACCGGCCCGGACTGCGGTTCCGCTTCCCGGACGGGGTCGGCCTGTCGATCGACACCTCGTCGCTGCGGCTCGGCGGGTTCGTGCTGGTCGACGAGGCGCGCGGGCGCTACATCGGTGCGGTCGAGATAGCGCTGTTCGGCAAGTTCGAGCTGGCCGCGATCGCCATCATTACTACCAAGATGCCCGATGGCAGCCCGGGCTTCTCGCTGCTGTTCCTTATCTCGATCATCTTCCCGATGCCGATCCCGCTCGGCTACGGGTACTTCTTCGCCGGCGCCGGCGGCCTGCTCGGCCTGAACCGCAGTGTCGACCTGGACCGGTTGCGAATCGGCCTGCGGGCCGGCACCGCGGACAGCATCCTGTTCCCGACCGACATCGTCCGCCGGGCCGACGCGATCGTGCGCGACCTGGAGGAGTCGTTCCCGATCTCCCGCGGGATGTTCCTGCTCGGGCCGATGGCGATGATCACCTGGAGCACTCCGCCGCTGGTCAGCCTGAAGCTGGGCATCATCCTGCAACTCGGCACACCGTTCCGGATCGCGATCCTCGGGGTGCTGCGCGCCGCCCTGCCGGACCCGAAGGAGGCGGTGCTCGACCTCAAGGTCGCGTTCCTCGGCACGATCGACATCGGCGCCCAGCTGCTCACGTTCGACGCGGCGATCTACGACTCCTTCATCGGCCGGGAGGACTTCAAGCTCGAGCTCGAGGGGGACATCGCGGTCCGGCTGAGCTGGTCGGACCAGCCCGACTTCGTCACCTCGGTCGGCGGCTTCCATCCGCGCTACACCCCGGCCAGCCACCTGAAGCTGCCCCCGATGCGCCGGCTGCGGATCAGCCTGCTCAAGGACAACCCGCGGCTGTCGATGTCCACCTACTTCGCGATCACCGCGAACAGCGTGCAGTTCGGCGCCCGGCTGGACTTCTACCTCGGGGTCTCGGGTTTCTCGGTGGAGGGCGAGTTCGGCCTGGACGTGCTGTTCCAGTTCTCCCCGTTCCTGTTCGACGCCGCGGTGTACGCGCGACTCGCGGTCAAGGCCGGCGGCAGCGTGCTGCTGGCCATCAACCTGGACTTCACGCTGGTCGGGCCGACACCGTGGGTCGCGCGCGGCACCGCGTCGTTCAAGGTGCTGTTCTTCACGGTCCGGGCCGAGTTCGAGAAGCGGTTCGGCGAGGAGGCGCTGGACAGCACCCCGCTGATCGCGCTGCTGCCGGTGATCACCACGGAGCTGGAGCGCGCCGAGAACTGGCAGGGACTGCTGCCAACGGGGACGGTCAGCGCCGTCTCGCTGCTTCCGCTCGACGTACCAGACGGCCACGTGCTGGTCGAGGCCGGTGGCGCGCTGTCGTTCAGCCAGCGGGTGCTGCCGCTGGGAACGCCGGTCACCCGGTTTGGCACCAGCAAGCCGTCCGACGTCTCGGCGGTCGGCGTGCCCTCGATCTTTATCGGGCAGCGGACCCAGCCCGAGCCCGCAGAGCCGCTCACCGAGCGGTTCAGCCCGGCCGCGTTCCGGGAGATGTCCGACGCCGACAAGCTGCAGGCGCCGGCGTTCGAGCGGCGGCCGGCGGGGGTGGCGGTGCAGGCCGGGGCCGGGCTGCGCGCGACGTACACCCGCCCCCGCCCGGCTCGCTACGACCTGATCGTGTGCGACAGCGGTGACCCGGCCGACGAGGTGGCCACCCGCGGACACGAGGTGCCGGAGGGCCGGTTCGTCGCCCAGGTGCGCGGTGGGGCGGCCGGTCGGTCGGCGGCGGCGCGGGAGCGCCGCCGGGCCACCGAGGGCCGGGTGCTCGACGCCGCCGCACCAGCCGACCTGTACGCGGTGGTACGGGTTGGCGACCTGCGCGCGCTCGATCCCGCGGGCGCGGCCACGGAGCCGACCGGCGCCGGACCCGATGGCCTGCCGGAGTGGCCGCCGGACGTCCTGCTACAGCGCAGCGACGCCGACCGCCGGCTGGCGGAGCTGGCCCGCAGCGAGCCGGCGTCGGCGCTGCGCGTCCTCCCGGCCGCGCAGCTGACCAGCCAGGAGCCCGGATGACCGAAGCACCCGCCGCCTACACGTTCGTGCCGTGGTTCCGGCGCGGTCTGGCTGCCGACATCGCTGCGCCCGACAATCCGGCGGCCCCCGCCACCGGCCGGGCGTCCGTGCCGGTCAGCGTCACCGCCGGCTGGACCGGCATCGACGGCCAAGCCGGCACCCCGCTGCGGGTCACCCGGTCCGTCGACCTGATCGGCCCTGGCGATATCGCTTCGCTCAAGCCCGGCGCCGTGCTGCGCTGCCATCCGCCGGGTGGCACGCGGGCCGCCCAGCCGGGTGAGCTGGCCTACGTCGACTTCTACGACGAGGACCTGCCGTGGCGCTATTCGCCGGCCGCCTCGGTCACCGTGCGCACCGGCACCGGGCCCGCGGCGGTCGACGGGCCGCGGCTGCGCCCATGGCTCGCGCTGCTGGTGCTCGCCGACGACGAGTTCACGCTGACCCTCCGCCCGACCGGCACGCCGGTGGTCACCGTGCACGACGGGGTTGTGCTCCCGCCGCCCGACCAGGCCTGGGCGTGGGCACACGCGCAGCTGGCCGGATCGGTGAGCGACCCCGCGCAGGCCGGGCCGAGCGCCGAGCGGGAGCCTGATGCGTCCCTGTCCCGGCTGATGTCGCCGCGGCGGCTGGCCGAACGGACCGCGTACACCGCGTTCGTGGTGCCCGCGTTCGACGCCGGCCGGCGCGCCCAGCTCGGACTCGACGTCGCGACCACGCCGGTGCAGCGGCCGGCGTGGGGCGCGGGCCAGACCGATCGCCGGCTGCCGGTGTACTTCTGGTGGACGTTCAGCACCGGTGTCGACGTGGGGTTCGAGACGCTGGTTCGGCGGCTGCGCGCCCAGCCGGCCGACCCCGGCTTCGGTTCCCGGCCGATGGCCGTGGACGCCGCGGCGCTGGGCATCGACGGCGACCTGCCCGACCCGATCCGGCTCGAGGGTGCGCTGCGACCGCTGAACTACCACCGGGCCGACTACCCCACGGACGTGCCGGGCCCGGCCGGCGCGGCGGCCCTGCAGGAACGGATCGACGCCGCCGCGGTGCTGTTGCGGCCCGGTGCGGACCTCGACGACGACCCGATCGTGTCCCCGCCGCTCTACGGCGGCCCGCACTCCGGGGTGCAGGTGCTCGGCGACGTCGAGGACGCCGACCCGGTCGGCTGGGTGCGCGAGCTGAACCTCGACCCGCGTAACCGCGCGGCCGCCGGTCTGGGCGCGCAGGTGGTGCGCGACCGCCAGGAGGACCTGATGGTGCGCGCCTGGGGGCAGGTCGGCCAGCTCCGTGACGCGAACCAGCGGCTGCGCGAGGCGGAGCTTGCCCTCGCCGCCGGCGAGGCGGCGTTCGCCAAGCACCTCGAGGGCAGCCCGGCGTCCCGGTTGCTGCTGCTCACCGCACCGGCACACGGCGGGCTGGCGGCTCCGGCGGTGGCTCCCGTCGCGCCGGCCGGGCTGACCGAGACGGTCGCGGCGGCGGCAGCCGGCGCCGGTACCGGCAGCCAGCCGGTGCCCTCGATCTTCGCGCTGGTCGACACCAGCCGGGTGCCTACCGCTGTCGAGGACCCGACGTTCCGGGCGCTGACCCGGCCGCAGCGCCCGCTGTTGCGTGAGGCCGCTGCTGGCGCACCAGCGATCGCCGTCCCGGCCGGCGGCTCCCTGGCCGGCGGCTTCCAGGCCGGGCTGATCGAGGGGATGGATCGCGCCGCCGGTAGCGCGGTCTCGGCCGCGCCACCGTTGCCGGTGCACCCGGGCGCGGTGACGCTGGCCGAGGTCACCTCCGCGGTCGACGCGGCGGTGACCGGGCTGCAGGCACACGAGACCGAGCCGAAACGAGTGTTCCTCACCCTGCTCGCCGACGCCCTGGCGGTGCCGGAGGGGACGCCACCGCCGCCACTGCCCACGCCGGCCGAGTTGGCCGATCAGCTCGACCCGCTGATCGACGCGTGGGAGCAGGACCATCCAGGGCACGGGACCGAGGCGATGGCCGTCCGCGAGCTTGCCACGCAGATCACCGACGTCCGCGCCGACGGCCTCGCGGTCCTGGTGGAGCTGGCGGAGGACGCGTTCGCCGCGGCGTTCGGATCGTCGCTGGCCGCCAAGGCCTACCGGGGCGTCGTGGTCGCCTCCGCGATCCCGCCGGACGGCGGCAAGGTCTCCCGGATGACCGACCTGGGCTCCTCCCAGGCCTATTCCGACGGCGTCGACCAGCTCGGCCAGGACCTCGGCGCCCGCCTCGACGTGGTGCCGGAGCCGCCCGGTGCGCTGGGTGCCGTGGATCTGGTAGCCGGTGCGGTGCTCGCCGGCATGGCACCCGACCACGCGGTACGTCGCCGAGTGGTCGCCGCCCTGCCCGGGCTGGCCGAGCACCTGGCCCGGCAGGCCGAGATCGCGCAGCGCCGGCTGCGGCCGGTGCTCGCCTACCCGCAGTTCCCAGACCCGATGATCGAGCCGTTGCAGGCGATGGGCCAGGACTACGTGCTGCCCAACCTGTCCGCACTGCCGGTCGACACGTTGACCGTGATGACGCCGAACGGCCGGTTCATCGAGTCCTACCTGGCCGGGCTGACCACCGAGCTGGCCCGCGAGCTGCTGTGGCGGGAGTACCCGACCGACCTGCGCGGCAGCTACTTCCGGGTGTTCTGGGACCGCCGCGACGCCGAGCCCGAGAACGGGGCCGGCC
>JAKEEW010000565.1 GCA_022616375.1 Sporichthyaceae bacterium | reverse complement strand
GGAGGAGTCGATAGTGGAGCTATGGCGACTCTCGACTTCGCAGCCGGTCGTCGCCTGGGCGGCGATCCGCGCCGCCGACGACTTGGGAGACACACCCTAGGACCGTCCTGAATAATCCGCGTGTCAGTCCGGGTGGTTGTTCGACTCTGTGAGATGATCTTGTGGTGCAGGGTCGATCGGAGGACCAGCGGGATCTGCTGGATGTGGAGTCGGTGGCCGGGCATCTGCTCCGGCCTGGCAGCGTGTTCGGGTTTCTGGCCGAGCATCGGCGGGTGTTGTTTCCGGATGTGATGTTCGCCGATCTGTTCCGGTCGGGTCGGGGGCGTCCGTCGGTGCCGGCCGATGTGATGGCCGTGGTGATCACGCTGCGGGCGCTGCACGGGTTGTCCGATGCGGAGACCGTCGATGCGGTGACCTTCGACCTGCGGTGGAAGGCGGCCTGTGGGCTGCCGGTGACCGCGGCCGGGTTCCACCCGACGACGTTGACGTATTGGCGGCGTCGGCTGGCCGGCTCGGATCGGCCGAACCGGATCTTCGACGCGGTCCGGGAGGTGGTCGCGCAGACCGGGGTGTTGACGGGCCGCACCCGGCGGGCGTTGGACTCCACGGTGCTCGACGACGCGGTGGCCACCCAGGACACGGTGACCCAGCTGATCGGCGCGATCCGCCGGGTGGGTCGGGAGGTGCCCGGCGCGGCCGAGGTGATCGCCGAACACTGTCATGGGCATGACTACACCAATCCGGGGAAGCCGGTGATCGCCTGGGGCGACGCGCAGGCCCGGGACCAGCTGGTGGATGCGCTGGTCGGGGACGCGCACCGGCTGCTGGGTCACCTGCCCGAGGCCGAGCTGGGTCCGCGGCCGGCCGAGGCGGTGGCGCTGCTGGCCCTGGTCGCCGGGCAGGACGTGGAACCGGTCGACGGCTCCGACGGCACCGACGGGCGGTGGCGGATCGCCACCCGGGTGGCGCCGGACCGGGTCGTCTCCACCGTGGATCCCGAGGCCAGGCACGCGCACAAGACGGTGTCCCGCCGCCAGGACGGGTTCAAGGCCCACCTCGCGGTCGAACCGGACACCGGGCTGGTCACCGACTGCGCGGTGACCAAGGCCGCCGGGGCCGGCCCGGACGGCCAGCCGGTCAGCGAGGCCCGCACCGGCCTGGACCTACTCGACGGCGAGACCGGGCCGGTGACCGTGCTGGCCGATTCCGCCTACGGCTCCGGCGAGCTGCGCGCCGAGCTGGCCCAGCGCGGGCACACCGACCGGGTCAAGCCCGCCCCGACCCGCGCCGCGGTGCCCGGCGGGTTCACCATCGACGATTTCGCCGTCGACCACGCCGCCGGCACCGCCACCTGCCCGGCCGGGCTGACCCGCCGGATCAGCCGCGCCGGGTACGCTACCTTCGGCGCCGGCTGCGCCGGCTGCCCGCTACGCGATCGCTGCACCGCCAGCGCCACCGGCAAGAGCCTGAAGATCCGACCGCACGACGCGTTGCAACGCGCCGCCCGCCGGGCCGCCCGCGACCCGGC
>JAKEEW010000083.1 GCA_022616375.1 Sporichthyaceae bacterium | reverse complement strand
GTAGGCCCGGCACAGGCCAACCGCGGCCGGTCCGGTCGCATCGGGGCCCTGCGCGTCGGTGCCATGCCCAGCGCCGG
This sequence comes from Sporichthyaceae bacterium, assembly GCA_022616375.1. Taxonomy (GTDB): domain Bacteria; phylum Actinomycetota; class Actinomycetes; order JAKEEW01; family JAKEEW01; genus JAKEEW01. Next base: position 22,292 of record JAKEEW010000083.1, on the reverse strand, counting down.
AGGCGTGACTGGACGCAGGCACGCCGATCGAGCCGAACAGATCGTGTGCCTTGTCCTGTGCGGCATCCGGCAGCGAGCCGGAATGAGCTGCGTAGGCCACCCCACCTAGCGACAGCCCGGCCAAGGTGATTCCAACCTTGGTGACGAGAGAAGCGGCGACGAACGACTGGATAAGCACCGACAGCCTCCACGAGGTCTTGGTCGACAGCTGTCGATGCGCCGCCACGAACGCGGTCACTGCGGCACGTTCACCGGCGAGCTCACGCGGGTGCGCCGGACCGGTGATCGCACGCACCACGTCCAGCCGACCTGGACCGTAACCGGACTCATCGGGCATCGAAGCCCGGTCACGGAGGGGAAGCTTGGGGGCGGATGGCGTGCGCATCTTGCCGCTAACAGCGTCCGGCCCGCCGCATCCGTTACACCTCGCGGGAAAAGCGCTACCTACCCGGAGGATAGCCAGCCGGTCCGGGGCCTGTTATCGAGGGCCGAAGCCGGCCTCGTGCCGGTGTGGCGGCCGGCAATCGGGGTACTCGATTGGTCCGGTTTCCGGAGCCGGACGAGCGGTCCGCTTCATCAGGAGGGGACTGTGATCTGGTTGGCACCGGGCGGGTCCGGCAGCGCGACGAGCAGGTTCCGCCGCTCCCGGAGACGGAAGCGACAGATCGCGCACGTAGCACGGGCAAAGCTGGGTCTGTCCCGGCTGCGCACCGCACAGATCGACGCCATCGCGGCGCTCGTAGCCGGCCGGGACACGCTGGTCGTGATGCCGACCGGCAGCGGCAAGTCCGCGATCTACCAGGTTGCGGCGCTGATGCTGGACGGGCCGGCGATCGTCGTGTCACCGCTCATCGCGCTCCAGCACGACCAGGCTCGCGGGCTGCGAGAGGTGGGCGTACCGGCTTACACGCTCAACGCGAACACCCCGGACAGCGTGCGCGGGGAGATCTACGCCGCACTGGAGAACGGCCACACCGCGTTCGTATTCCTCGCCCCGGAACAGCTGGCCCGCCCGGACGTGAGCACGCTGCTGACCCGCCGACCCCCGATCCTGTTCGCAGTGGACGAGGCGCATTGCGTGTCCGCCTGGGGTCACGACTTCCGGCCGGACTACCTGCGACTGGGCGGAAGTGTCGAGGCCATGCCGGACCGTCCGGTCGTGGTCGCGCTGACCGCGACGGCGTCACCCCCGGTCCGTGAGGAGATCGTCGAGAGCCTCGGCATGCGCGATCCTCAGATCATCATCCGGGACTTCGACCGGCCCGAGATCGCGCTGGCGGTCCGATCCTTCCAGGCTGCCGACGAACGCCGGAATGCGGTGCTGACCGAGGTGCGCAAGCAGGCCGGAAGCGGCATCGTCTATGCCGCCACCCGCAAGGACGCCGAACGGTACGCCGGCGAGATCACCTCGGCGATGGCCTACCACAGCGGGTTGTCCAAGATCGAACGCGAGCGGGTGCACACCGCGTTCCTGACCAGCGAGGCACGCGTCGTGGTCGCCACCACCGCGTTCGGAATGGGCATCGACAAACCCGACGTGCGCTTCGTCATCCACGCCCACGCCCCCGACTCGCTCGACTCCTACTACCAGCACGTGGGGCGGGCAGCCAGGGACGGCAGACCGGCCGACGCGATCTGTTTCTACCGGACCGAGGACCACGGGCTGGCCAGATACTTCACCGGCGGACCGCCGGACCCGCACGCTCTGCGGGCGGTGCTCGCCGCGATCCGGCGGTCCACCACTCAGCAGGCGATTGCCGAGTCCACCGGGCTGTCCGTCCGGCGCACGACCGCACTGCTCGGGCTGCTGGAAGACGCCGGTGCGGTCCGGCTGGGTCGCCAGGTCGAACGAGTAACGCAGGCGGGCAAACCGGACGCTGTGATCAAACGTGCCGTCGAGCTAGCCGAGACCCGGCGCACGATCGACCACACCAGGATCGAGATGATGCGCCGCTACGCGGAGCTGGCCGAGTGCCGGCGACGGTTCCTGCTCACCTATTTCGGTGCCGGCATCCCGAAGGCCTGTGGCAACTGCGACAACTGCCGTAGCGGCCGGGCCAGCGCACGCGTTCGACCCAGCCGGCTGGCACTCGGCACCCGGGTCCGGCACCAGAGCTTCGGAACCGGAACCGTCATCAACGGCAACCACGAGCGGATCACGGTGCTGTTCGACGACGCCGGCTACCGCGAGCTCGTCGGCAAGCAGCTGATCGAGAACGATCTCCTCAGCCCCCGACCCAGCGCCGAGCTCAGGGCCCGCCGCTGGCCAGGGCGCGGCCGCAAGTCGACCGGCAGTGCCGCGTAGCCGGGCGGCTCGCCGGCCGGAGAGGCCCAATCGGCTCGCGGCGGATTGGCACTTCTGGACCGCCAACGCATCGCCTAGGCTGGAGCCCGGTTGCGATCTTGATCGGGATGCCCGTGCCCGCAACGAGCGGGCTGCCGGCAAAGAGCGGATGCCCGCGAGGAGGGTGAATGAGTCGCCGCGGCTGGGTGCTGTTCGCCGTGATGAGCGTGATCTGGGGTATTCCCTACCTCCTGATCAAGGTTGCGGTCGAGGGTGTCTCGGTGCCGATGGTGGTGTTCGCGCGCACCGCAATCGGGGCCGCGGTGCTACTGCCCCTGGCGTTGCGCGGTGGCGGCGCGCAGCTGGGTGCACTGCGCCCGTACTGGCGGCCGCTGCTGGCCTTCGCCGCAATCGAGATGATCATCCCGTGGTGGCTGCTCTCGGATGCCGAGCGCCGCATCTCTAGCTCGATGGCCGGTCTCATCATCGCCGCGGTCCCGGTCCTCGCGGTGATCCTGACCCGGCTGATCGGTGCTGCCGAGCGGCTCAGCGCGACCCGGTGGACCGGCCTGGCGCTCGGCTTCGCCGGAGTTGCCGTGCTGGTCAGTCCCGAGCTCGGCAACGGTGGTGACACCTGGGCCATCGTCGAGGTATTGCTGGTCGCGCTCGGGTATGCGATCGCGCCACTCATCGCAGCGCACTGGCTCACCGACGTCGCCGCGCTGCCGATGACCGCGGTGTGCCTCGGGTTTGCCGCCCTGCTCTACACGCCCGCTGCGATCGTGACCTGGCCGGATGCGATGCCCTCGACCCAGGTGCTCGCAGCGCTGGCCGGCCTGGCCATCGTCTGCACCGCGATCGCCTTCATCGTGTTCTTCGCGCTGATTCGCGAGGTCGGCCCGTCCCGGGCGCTGGTGTTCACCTACGTCAATCCGGCCGTCGCGGTCGCCGCCGGGGTGGCCATCCTCGGCGAGCCGCTCACCGGAGTGATCATCGCTTCGTTCGTGCTGATCCTGGCCGGCTCGCTGCTGGCGACCACTCGGCAACGCGGCGAGGAGCAACCCGAGGAACCGGGCCTGCCCGACGCGGTTCCGGCCATCTCGGCCGCGGCCAGCCCGCAGTGCCGGTGACGGCTTCGAACCAACGGTGACCGGCTTCGAACGACCGATCGACCGAAAGGACCCGCAGGACATGACCTACGCGAAGGACGTCGGTGAGGTAAGCGCGCTGCATCGCCCGCGCAAGGACCTAGAACAGGTGACGATGAAGTCCGGCACGGTCGGCCGGTTCATCGCGCCCGGCTCGGTGACCGAAGGCCGGTACGGGCTCTACGAGTGGAACATGCTGCCGCGCTCAGGTGGGGCGAGCCCACACTTCCACAAGACGTTCTCCGAGGCCTTCTACGTGATGGTCGGCACGGTTCGGCTCTACGACGGAGCACAGTGGGTCGACGCCGAGCCCGGCGATTTCCTCTACGTGCCGGAAGGCGGAGTGCACGGCTTCAGCAACGACGGCGACGAACCGGCCAGCATGCTGATCCTGTTCGCGCCCGGCGCGCCTCGGGAGGACTACTTCCGCGCCCTGGCCGACATCGGCAAGACCGGGCGCACGTTCACGCCCGAGGAGTGGACCGCGTTCCTCGCCGAATACGACCAGTACGACGCACCGCCGGCTTCGTGATCGTGGTGGCTTCGAAGCACAATCCGGGCGGAAACTGCGGCTAACCCACCACGATCACGAAGAGGTGCGGAGGGAGCGACCCGACATGTCCGCTGAGGTCAGCGATCCGAGCGAGGTCAGCGAGCACATCACCGTCGAGGCCGAACCGCCCGAGATCTACCAGGCGGTGTCCGACCTGCACCGGATGGTGCGCTGGAGCCCGGAGTGCTTTGCCGTCTGGGTCTGGCGACGCCGGCGCGGGATGCCGCACCGGTTCGTCGGCTTCAACCGGCGCGGGCCGTTCGTCTGGTTCACCACCTGCCGGGTCGTGACGGCCGAACCGAATCACGAGTTCGCGTTCGACGTCACCACATTCGGGCTGCCGGTGTCCCGCTGGGGTTACCGGATGGCCAAGGCGGCAGCCGGCACCGACGTGACCGAGTACTGGCGGGACCGCCGAGGCCGCGGCGCGCTCCTGCTCGGGCGGGTGTTCACCGGCCGGGTGGCCTACGACCGGCCGGCCGCCAACCGGGAGGGCATGCGCACCACGCTGGCCCGGCTCAAGCAGGAGCTCGAGCAGACCAAGCCGAGTCCGTAAGCCGATACGCCCGACGGCGGGCCGGAGCTGATCCGGACCCGCCGTCGGCGCGTTCACTACCCGTCGAACAGTGCTACGGCACCACCACCGGGCAGGCCGTGGCTCCGCTGGTGGTGCAGGTGACCCGGCCCTGGATGGCCGGCGAGATCGGCGTGCTCGACGTGATGTAGTCCGCCAGCACTTGATCCATGATCTCCCTGGTGGTGGCCCGGCTAGCGAAGTTGGGATAGCCGTCGCCACCCTCCACCATGAAGTCGTTCTCGGCGATCGTGTACGTGCTGCCGGCAGTCAGGTCGACCGCCGCCCCGGTGCAGCTGCCGTCGGCCGCTTGCCGGACCGCGCCGGTGACCCGGCTGCCCACCACCGCCGAGATGTCGTAGCTGAAGCACAGCCCCGACACCTGCGGGAAACGCCCGTTCGCGGCCGGCATCGACGACACGCCGTTCTCCAGCATGGTCTTGAGCTCGGCGCCGGTCACCGACAGCGTGACCACCTCGTTGCCGAACGGGAGCACCCCCAGTACCTGCCCGCGACTGATCGGGAAGGGAGGCGGGGTATAGGCCGGACAGAAGTCGCTCGGATTGTCCGTCGTCGGGCAGGTCAAGTCGGCGCGCAACCCACCCGAGTTGGTGATCGCGAAGTCGGTGCCGTACGTGGTCCGCATCGAGTCGGTGGTCGTGTTGCCCACCAGCGACTCGCAGAGCCGGCCATCCACGCGGCCGCACGCGTCGGCTCGCGGGATGTACACGGTGGAGTCTCCGATCACGACACTGAGCAGCGGCGCCAGCTCGGCGTTGAGCTCATCGATCCTGGCTTGGATAGTCGGATCGGCGGTGACTCCGATGTTCCACGGCTTGTGGAAGTCGGCGGTCTGATACACGACCTGCTCGGTGCCGGAATCCATCACCACGCGGATTCGGGTGAAGCGGATCCCCCGGCTGAGGTTCTCCACCACCAGGGATCCGTTCGGCCGGGTTGCAACGACCTGGAAGTTGGTGTGGTCGCCGATGACCAGATCGGCACCGGTCAACGCATCGGCCAAATCCACAATCGGCCCGGTCGGGCTGGTCAGGGTTCCTGCGGTCGCGCCGTCGTGACCCATCACGATGACGGCGGTGAGATCGCTGTGCCGGTCCCGGAGCCGGTCGATCTCGGCCTGGACGGCCGGGATTCGTGGCTCGACGTGGAACGGGCCGAGCGAACCGGGAGTGGTAAGCACCGGAATGTCCTCGTTCGAGAACCCGACGATACCGATCTCGAGTCCGCCGAACTTGAGCACCCGCGACGGCCGCCACTCGTTCGGCGTGTTGCCGTTCGCGTCCACGATGTTCGCCGACAGGAACTTGAACTCGGCCAGCGGGATCAGCGTGTTACGCAGGTACTGCTCACCCCGGTCGAAGTTGTGGTTGCCCAACCCGTCGAGCTTGAAGCCCATCAGGTTCATCAGCTCGATGGTGGGCGTGTCGCCGAAGAACGCGGAGATGGGCGGCGTTGCACCGACCGCATCTCCGGCGGTCACAGTGAAGTGGCCGTTGCGAGCTTCCTTGCGGTAGACGTCGAACCAAGGCTTCAGGAAAGCCGACCCGCCGATCGCGAAGGCCGGGTTCGCGGCTCCGGTGCCGGTGACCGTGTCCGCGGCCTCGGACAGCGGCACCAACTGGCCGTGGTAGTCACTAACGTCGAGCACGGTCACCTCGACCAGGTCGTCGCCGCCCTTCAAGATCTTGTAGAGGATCTTGCCGCTGGCGTTCTGCGGCCCGGGGATACCGAGCAGGTAGGCCAGCGTCGGGGCGACGTCGATGGCCCGGACCCCGTTCACCGGCGTCCGGCTGTGCTCGATGCCGTCGCCGGCCGCGATGAACGTCCCGTGCATGTTGATGTTGCGCTTCAGGTTGACCAGGTTCGGCAGGTAGCCGTGCTGGCCGAAGAACTGCGACGGCGCGACCAACTGGCCCGGCGTCTGCGCGTCGGTCTGGTACGGCGGCCGGAACACCACGATGACGTCGCCGCTGCGGTTCGGGTGCAGTGCGTCGGTGCCGTCGACGTTGCGCAGCTCCTCCTTCTTCATGACCCGCGCGACCACCTGCTGCTGCCCGGGCAGGTTCGGGTCGTCGAGGCTCTGGAACGCGGTGATGATCTGGTTGCGGACCGTCTCGTAGTTGGCGGCCGGAACCTGTGGGGTGTTCCCGGTCGCCGGATCCCGGCCGGCCAGGTTGAGGTAGATCTGCGAGGTGCCGCCGGCATGGCATTCCTTGGCCAGCGTGTCTCCCGGCGTGCTCGTACCGGGATCGTTCGCCGCCTTGCGGCAGTTCCCGCTCTGCTCGCGTTCCTGCAGACCGAGGTCGACCAGCACCTTGCTGACGTTGACCGCGAGCCATTGCGGGGCGAAGCCGTGGTCGGAGCTGACCATCGTGGTGACGTCGCCGCCGCCCATCAGCTGCCGGCCGAGCGCCAGCGTGTTGTCGGCCTCGTGATAGGCCGCGCGGATGTAACCCTCGCGGGCGGCGATCCGGCCGTCCGGAATGTCGTCGTTGGTGACGTCGTCGTAGTACGGGTTCGGGTTGCCGTCGATGTCCTTGGGCGTGACCAGCGCCATGAACTGGTGCTGGAACTCGTCGGTAATGGGCGTGCCGAGCAGCAGCAGGTTCGCGTCAACCCCCAGCGAGCCGAAGATGTGGTTCAAGTAGGCCCAGTGCGCGTCCTTCCACATCAGGCCCTGCTCAACGTAGGTGTCTTCGTCCACGATGCCGGCCTCGAGCGGAGCGAAGTCGGCCGCGGTCGAGGTCGGGAAGTCGTGCGCGAGGGTCTCTTCGAAGGCCGCCGAGCCAGCGGCACCAAGCGCGTTGTAGGTGGCGTTCACTCGGGCGACCGAGGTGAAGTACACCCGGAACCGGGACAGATCGGGTGCGATGTCGATGGCCTTGACGTAAAAGCCCGCGGTCTGACCGGCCCGGGGACCCTCCAGGCTTACCTTCACGTCGGCCCACTCGCTCTGGCCCAGGTCGGCGACGGCGGCGGAGCCGTCCTTGCCCGCGGTGGACGGGACCAGCAGCACGCTGTCGTAGGTGGTGGTGCCGTCGTCGGTCGAGTCGTAGATGTAGAGGTCGTAGATCCGGGTCGGGTTGACTGCGGCGAACGTGGTAGTCAGCGTGAACTGCTGCTGCTTGGCCTCGCTGAACGAGGCCGGCACGTTGCTCCAGCCGGACGCGGTCTGCAGATCGAACCGCTGGTAGTCCACCCCGAACGCGTTCGCTCCGGCCGGCTGCCCAGGGAGGTCGTAGTTGAGCGCGATGCCGCGGCGGGAGAAGAAGCTGCGGAAGTCGACGACCGGGCCTTGTAGCGCCGGAACCAATGACCGGGCGGCTACCCACTCGACCGCGACGACCGTCTTGCCGGCCCGTTCGGCCGCCTGGCCGACGTGGTCGGCCTGGACGATTCCGGTGGCGGCGAAGCTGGTCGAGTTGTTGAAGTTGCCCTCGCCGGTGCGGTGGAACGTGTTGTTGGTCGAGCCGTGCTCGCCCGGCCAGGCGCCGGTAGCGAGCGTGGACCAGCCGACGCCGGTGTTGGGCGGGAAGCCCTGCAGCAACCCGTTGTTGCCCTTCACACCGTCGCGCATCAGTTGCCGCATCGTCGGCATCACACCCTGGGCGGCGTACCGATCGACAAGATCCGGCCGCATTCCGTCCGAAGCGAACAGCACTGCCTTGTCCGTCGGCGGGCTGGATGCGGATTGATGATTTGCTGGCATCGCTGCAGATGTTGCTCCGGCATTGCCGAGCGCCGCGGTCGAGGTCACCAGCAAGGCTGCGGCAACTAAGGCGAACAACGACCGAGACGCGATTGGACGGCGGTCCATTCACGGCCCCCTCAAGCCAACAGGTATTCGTCATCGCCGAAGACGTGACCAGGCCGACGTTAGTGGCGTTCATTCCGGCTGCCTAGACGGTGCGGGCAAACGGCGGGCTACCGCCGAGTGGAAAGTTGACCTCGATTAGGCTCCGATTCATGGCAGTTGAGTGGGCCGGCCTGAGCCCGGCCCTGCTCGTGCCGCTGGACCGGTCTCGGACCGAGCCGTTGCGCGTTCAGCTCGAATCTGGCCTGCGCGACGCCATCAGGTCCGGCCGGCTGGGTGCCGGCGAGCGGCTGCCGTCCTCCCGCGAATTGGCCAGAGAGCTCGGGGTTTCCCGCGGTCTGGTACAGGAGTGCTACGGCCAGCTGCATGCCGAGGGCTACCTCGACGCCCGGATCGGCTCGGCTACCCGAGTCGCCGCGGTCGCCGGAAAGCCGGCGCCCGGTCCCGTTGCGCCGCCCGAACGGGCGGCGCAACTGCGGATCGACTTCCGCACCGGCGTACCCGATCTGGCCGGCTTCCCGCGCACCGACTGGGTATGGGCGCAGCGGGAGCTGTGCCGGCGCACCCCGACCGCCGGACTCGACTACGGCGATCCACGCGGCAGCCAACCGGCTCGCGAGGTGCTGGCCGGATACCTGCGCCGGGTGCGAGCCGCGGCGATTGACCCGGAGCACCTGGTGGTCTGCACCGGATTCGCCCAGGGCCTTGGGCTGGTGCTGGCGGTGCTGGCTCGGTCGAAGGTACGCCGGGTCGGTTTCGAGGATCCCGGCTACGGCGAAGGCGAGACGCTGACCGCGGCCGCGCGGGCCGGGATTACCGCGATCCCGGTGCCGGTCGACCAGGACGGCATCCAGGTCGACGCGCTGGCCGCGTCCGGTGCGCAGGCGGTCGTGCTCACCCCGGCGCACCAGTGGCCGACCGGCGTGGTGCTCGCCCCGCAGCGCCGGCACGCGCTACTGGACTGGGCCAACCGGACCGGCGCCACGATCATCGAAGACGACTACGACGCCGAGTTCCGCTACGACCGGGAGCCGGTCGGGGCGATGCAGGGGCTCGGCCCGGACCGGGTGGTCGGGCTTGGCACGGTCAGCAAATCGCTGGCGCCCGCGGTCCGGCTGGGCTGGATCCTCTGCCCACCCGCACTGGCCGCCGAGATCGCGCACGACAAGCAGCTTGCCGACCGCGGCACGCCGGTGTTCGACCAGCTCGCGGTTGCCATGCTGATCGAGTCCGGCCGCTACGACCGGCACCTGCGCCGGATGCGCTCCAGCTACGCGAGCCGGCGGCGGGTGCTCATCGAGGCGCTCGCCGAGCACGCCCCCGCAGTGAAGCTGACCGGACTGGCCGCCGGCTTCCACGCGGTCGCGCACCTGCCGGCCGGCGTGGACGAGCAGATCGTGGTCGCCGCGGCCCGGCAGCGATCGGTCGGGCTTTACGGCATGAGCGGCTACCGAGCGTCCGGCGCCACTACCCCGGCACAGCTCGTGCTCGGCTTCGGCAACCTGTCGGAACGCGCCATCCGGTCCGGCGTCGAAGCGGTGGCCGACCTGCTGCGCTAGTGGGTGCACGCCGTTGAGTGGGTGCACGCCGTTGAGTGGGTGCACGCCGGTTAGTGGTGCACGCCGGTTAGTGGTGCACGCCGCCGGCCGCGACGTGGATGAACACCGAACGCACGTCGGCCGTGGTGCGCACCGGGTCGACGTAGCCGTCGACCGGTTCGAGGATCTCGCCGAGCAGCTCCGCGTCCGGCTCCGGGCCGAACGTGACGATGGTGAAGATGACCGGGCGATCCGGATCCATGGCCTTCTCGAGCTCGCGCTTGAGCCCGCTGGCGCTCAGTGAGCCCGGATCGTCGGCGTTGCGGCCGTCGGTGAACAAGACAACGTGGCTGGGGATTCCGGACTGGTAGCCGTCCCTGGCCGTGCGGTACGCGGCCAGGATCGTGTCGTACAGGCCGGTGCCGGTGTCCTCGGCGGCCAAGCCCCTGGTGGCTCGCATCAGCTGACGCCGGTGATCCTGATCCAACCGGTTGCGCGGAAGCAGGGTCCGGTAGTCCCGCGGCGGGGACAGCCGAGAGCCGAACTCCCAGATCGCCAACTCGGAGTCGTCGGGGAGCAGCTTGGCCAGCTCCCGGGTGCCGGTGCGTACGACGTTGATGAGCGGCTGGGTAGAGCCCGGCGCCGGCTCGCCCATCGATCCGGACACGTCGATGACCACCAGCATGTCGGCCCGGCGTTCGGCGACGTACCAGGTGGCGAACACGTGGTCGATGTTGTGCTCGCCGAGCACGTCGAACGCCGGTGCGCTCAGCTCGGGCAGATCGTCCGGCGCGCCGGGTGGCGGGCCACCGTCCGGGCGGCGTAGCCCGGCCGCGGCCAACGCCTCGTCGGCCTCGCCGCCGGTCAGCGCGGACAGCACTCGCTCCAGCGGCCGGGCCAGCGCCGGATCGTCCATCGCGGCCGCGGTGGGCAGCCAGGTATAGCGCAGCACCGCGGAGTGGTCGGTGCCGGCGAAGACCGACGCCGCCTTGACCCGCGCCGCGTCCTCGCCGCTCCCGGCCAGCAGCCGGATCAGCGCATACTCCGCGATCAGACCGACCTCGCCGGCCTGCGGCACCGGCTGGCCGAGCACCGTCCTCGTCACGGGAAGCGCGTTGAACAGTGCCTCCGCGGACGCGTCCATCCCGTCGTCGAGCCAGACCGCCTCGCCGACCGCGCCCACCCCGATCAAACCGTCACCGGATCCAGCCGGATCGCGCACGCGCAGCCGAATCCCGGGGTCAGCGGTGGCCAGGTCGGCAAGCGCTCGCCAACTCCGGCCCGCGTCGGTGAGCCGGTCGGCAGCCGCGTCGTCGGCCACCATGTAGATCGGGCTTAGCGCGACCACGGTGCCCGGTCCGCCGTCGGATTCCTCGGCCAGCTCGACCGAACTGATCGACCCCCAGGCGATGTCGTCCGGGATCCATACGTCGGCCTCGAAGTCGGCGACCCGCGTGGCGGCCGCGCGACCGTCCTCGACTACCACGTCCAGACGCACGCAGTTGTCGTCCGCGGCCAACGCCGGCGCCAATTGGGCCAGCACTGGTGCGAACGACCTCGCGGTAACGATCTGTAAGGCTCGGTCGCAGGGTCCGGATTGCTGCGGTGGCCGGGCCGGGTCATCGCCGGGATTCTGCAGGATCAGTACGGTGGCAGCGCCCACCACTACTGCCCCAGAAGCCAGTAACGCCGGAACCCGGGCGGCCGATTTGCGCCGATGCCGTCTCATGACATGCCGTCCGTGTTCTGGCCGGGCAGCGTCCGAACAGCCGACCCGATCGGGCACTGCGGCCTCGTGCGTGTTTCGCGTGCGACGGCCAGCATGACACCGGGAACGAGCGAAGTCAGCTAGCCAATCGGCCCGGATCATGGCGGGTTTGCGGCATCACTGCACATTCACGGCATACGGGATGGCCTAAGGGTGACTGAGCGGATCCGAGCGGTCGAGCCGGCGGGCCACCTGAGCCAGCACACCGAGGAACCGGGTCACCGCGGCTGGCCGGCTCCGCCCGGCCGGGGTCGCCGCGAAGATCTGACGCACCGAGGCATCGCCGGCATGCAGCCGCAGCAGCGCGATGTCGGCCGGCGCGGCCCGGATGGCCAGTGCGGGCACCAGCGCGACGCCGAGCCCGGCCGCGACACAACCGAGCTTGCCGGTCCATTCGGCTGCGATGATGTCCACCCTGGGTTGGAATCCGCTGGGCAGGCTGGCCCGCAGCAAGGTGTCCTCCATCGTCGCCGAGCCGACCACGAACGAATCGTCGGCCAGGTCGGCGAACCGGACGGTCGTGCGCCGGGCGAGCCAGTGGTTGCTCGGCACCGCGACCAGAAGCTGCTCATCCAGCAGGTGGTGCAGGTCGAACCTGGCACTGTCTAGCGGCGCATCCGGCGGCGCGCTGACCACGGCCACGTCCGCATCCCCGGTGTCCAGCCGGTCGAGCAGGATCGGTGTGCGGCCCTCCACCAGTGACAGCGCCACCTTCGGGTAGGCATCGCGGAACTCGGCCAGCGCCCGCGGCACCAGTGCGGCGACCGCGGTCGGAAACGCGCCGACCCGCAACCGGCCAGCGCCCAGACCGCGCAGCGCGTCAAGCTCGCGTTTGGCAGTGTCGAGCCGGGCCACGATCGCATCGAGGTGGGGCAGCAGGCTGCGGCCTTCCTCGGTCAGGGCGACTCCGCGCGGCAGCCGGTCGAACAGTTGCCCGCCAAGCTCCAGCTCGATCGCGGCGATCTGCCGGGAGACTGCCGACTGGGTATAGCCGAGCGCACGGGCAGCGTCGGTGATCGATCCGAGCTCGGCCACGGTCCGGATCACCTGGAGGGACTCGATCTGCACACCAACATGCTAACTGCGCATGGCTACTATGCGAGATAGTCGTTGGTCGCATGGCTGGGCCCGGCCTAGCGTGGCTGCATGACACGAATCGCACTCCTTGGTACCGGCCACATGGGCGCACCCATCGCCGGTCGCCTGCTCGCGGCCGGACATCAGCTGACGGTATGGAACCGGACCGCGGCCCGCACCGATCCACTCGCCGCCGCCGGCGCTCGAGTTGCGGCCACGCCGGCCGACGCGGTCCGCGACGCCGATCTCGTCATCACCATGCTGACCGACTCCACGGCACTCGACGCGGTGCTGTTCGCACCGGCCGGGGCGGCGGAGGCACTACCGCCTGGCAGCTGCCTGGTCGAGATGTCCACGATCGGTCCGACCGCGGTGGCCGCACTTCGAGACCGGCTACCGTCCGGCGTCACGCTGGTCGATGCCCCGGTCAGTGGCGGGGTCGGCGCCGCCGCGAACGGCAAGCTCGTGATCCTGGCCGGCGGCGACCCGGAGCTGGTGAGCCGGGTTGCGCCGGTTCTCGCGGAGCTCGGAGAGGTCCGCCGATGCGGTCCGAGCGGCAGTGGGGCCGCACTCAAGCTCGTGCTCAACACCGCCACGGTGACCGGGTTCGCCGCGCTCGCCGACGCGTTGACCGTCGCCGACGCGGTCAAGATCGATCGGGACACCGCGCTGGCCGCGTTGGCCACTGGCGCCCTTGGTGGCGTGGTGCAGCGGGCCGGCCCCGGCGGCGCCTTCACGATCGCGCTGGCCGGCAAGGACCTCGATCTGGCCCTGGCCGAGCTCGGTGATCTGGCCGCCCCGGTCGCCCAGGCCGCGGCCGACAGGTTGCGCGGCGTCGCCGATCCCACCGCAGACGTTGCCGCTCTTACTCAGAAGGAACTGCCGTGAAGCTAACTCTCGACAACCCGAGCACGGTGCCCGCGCCGGTAGGCAGGTTCGCCCACGTCGCTCGGCTGGACCTGGGCGAAGGCGCGCTGCTGGTGCTGTCCGGCCAGATCGCGGTCGACGAATCCGGCGCCGTGGTGGCCCCGGGCGACGTGGTGGCCCAGTCCGAAAGCATCTTCGAGCTGATCGCCGGGATCCTGGCCGGCCACGGTGCGACGCTGGCCGACGTGCTGCACATCCGCACGTTCATGACCAACCTCGACGACCTCGAGGGATATGGCACGGTGCGCCGCCGGCTGTTCCCCGATCCGCCGGCCAGCACCACGGTCGAGATCAGCCGGCTGTTCAGGGCCGGCGCGGTGCTCGAGGTCGAGGTTACAGCGGCCGTCCCGAACGACCGGTAGCCCGGCGGCTGGTGCTGACCCGGCTAGTGGTCCCGACCAGCTTGGTCCGGGGCCGACCCGATGCGCGCGGGCGGTTCACCAAGCTGCGAGTCAGGTCCCGGCTCCACCACATCGGGAGGCTCACCGAGCTGCGAGTCAGGTCCCGGCTCCACTACTGCCGGCGGCTCGCCGACCGACGCCACCGGCGGCGGCTCCTCGCCGGAACGCCCGCTCGCTGTCGACCTGCCTGGGCCGCCCGCGAGCTCGGCTAAGTCCGTTGCAGTCAGCAAAGTCGGGGGCGCGGTCGGTGCCGTCGCAGGCGCGGGCGCGGTCGTCGCGTCCTTCGACGGGAGCGCTTGAAGCAGGTCCTCGGCCCTGCGGTCCAGCAGTCTGGTGAACACCTGCTGGGCGAACCCGAGCACCAAGGCATAAGCAAGGATCTGCTCCTGCGAGTCCAGTGCAGTCAGTCCTGGCACGAACTCGCCTCGGATCGCAACCAGCCCGATGATTGCGGTGAACGCGCCAAGCGGCACCTTCAGCATGGCCAGCGCGATCGGCACGTCGTACGGCGCTGACGTCCCGCGCAGATTGCGGATCGACACCGCCGCGGCCAACGAACCACCCAGCAGCCCCATCAGTGCGATGACGACAATGGCCCAATCGCCCGGCACCGGGACCTCGGTCGCCGTCGGGCAGTTTCAGCGGCACCGTCCCGGTCTCCGGTGGGTCGGGGACCGGGAAACACAACGGCATCCAGGCGGGATTGACCCGAACCAGCACGATGGTCACCCGACCAGCACCGCAATCAGCAGCGCGGACAGCAGGACGATGTTGCGGAGGCTGCGCAGTCGCTCGTGCTGGCGATCCGCGGCGGCATACCCGTCCTCGATCGATCGCCGCAGCACCACCCGGAGCTTGGCGGGCGGCAGCGCGGCTAGCTTGTCCCGGTCGATCTGCCGGGGATCCTCCCGGTGCGGCGCGGACTGGATCCGCGCTAGCGTGCGGGGGACCTCGGCTTCGAGCTCGGTGGTATCCAGGAGGTCGACCATCAGCGCCCGCGCCGCGTGCAAGTTCTGGTGTGCCTGGTCGACGAGCGTGCCCCGCCACCATCTGACCAGCGCCCACGGTTTCGGCGCAGTACCGTATGCGGCCGCATTGGCGCGATCCAGGAACTCGCTCACTCCGGCAGCCGTCGCTTTCTGCTCGGGGGTAAGCCCACGGGCAACCACAGCGTTCAGCTGCGTTTCCAGCGCCAGTGCGGCAACCGTCGCATTCTGGACCCTGACCCGCTTCTCCACCACGGGATACCCCTCCCCCGCGCACCTGCCCGGCCAGCAGCTGCCCCAGACCGTAGATCCAGAACCTGTACCGTGACCAGATTCCCAGCCAAAGGTTGATCAAGTATGCGGATCCGCGATACCCGGGTGGCGAGCTTCGGCGCGGTATTCGGCCGGGAGCCGGCGGTGGTCGCCTCGGCGCCCGGCCGGGTCAACCTGATCGGCGAGCACACCGACTACAACGACGGGTTCGTGCTGCCGTTCGCGATCCCGCAGCGCACCCGGGTGCAGCTCGCCGGTCGCGACGACGACGTCGTACGGCTGGCCACCAGCCGGGAGCCCGGCCTGGTCCAGCTCCGGCTCGGCGAGCTGGAGCCGCGAGCGACGACCAGCTGGAGCAGCTACCCGGCCGGGGTCCTGTGGGCGCTGGCCGAGGCCGGGCACCCGGTCCGCGGTGTCGACCTCCTGGTGGACGGCGACGTTCCGGCCGGTGCCGGGCTGTCCTCGTCGGCCGCGCTGGAGACCGCCACCGCGCTCGCGCTGGACCAGCTGTGGCAGCTCGGGCTGGACCGGGTCGAGCTCGCCCGGCTCGCGCGCGCCGCGGAGAACCGGTTCGTCGGCATCCCGTGCGGGATCATGGACCAGATGGCGGCGCTGCTCTGCGCGGCCGGTCACGCCCTCCTGCTCGACACCAGGAGCCTGACCCACCGGCAGCTTCCGCTCGATCTGACCGAAGCCGGCCTGACCGTGCTCGTCGTCGACAGCGGAGTGCGGCACGAGCTGAGGTCGAGCGAGTACGGGTTGCGCCTGGCGAGCTGCCGGCGGGCAGCCGCCAAGCTCGGTCTCGACGCGTTGCGCGACCTCGACGAAGCCAGCCTCACGGCGGCGTTGGACCGGCTGACCGACCCGGTCGACCAGCGCCGGGTCCGGCACGTGGTCACCGAGAACGCCCGGGTGCTGGCGGTCGCGGATCGGCTCGAGGCCGGCCAGCTGCGCGCGATCGGCCCGTTGCTGACCAGCTCGCACGAGTCGCTGCGGGACGACTACCAGGTCGCCTGTCCCGAGCTGGACACCGCCGTAGACAGCGCGGTTGCGGCCGGTGCGCTCGGCGCGCGGCTCACCGGGGCCGGGTTCGGCGGATCGGCCATCGCGCTTGTCGAGCAGTCGAACGCCGAAGCGGTCGCGGCAGCGGTGCGGTCCGGCTTCGCCGCGGCCGGGTTCGGATCACCGTGGATCTATCCGGTCGTTGCGTCGGCCGGCGCCGCAGTCGAGCGTTAGCCGCAGTGGAGCCGTAGCTCGGCGCTGGGCTACCGTCGGGGGCTGTGACCATTCCGGTAGTCCAAGCCACCGCCGCGCTCGATGCGGCGTACCGGCGGATTACCGAAGTAGTCGAACCGCTGGATGGCGCCGACCTGCTGAAGCCCAGCCGGTGCGCCGGTTGGGCGGTCGGAGATCTGCTCGCGCACCTACGGATGGATGCCGAGCGTGCGCTGGTCGGGTTCGCAACGCCCGCCGCCGGACCTGCCGACCTGGACCTCGTGACTTACTGGTCGAACTGGACGGCAGGATTCGACGCCGAGCTCGGGATCGCGCACGCCAGGTTCGTCCGGATCATCGCGTCCGCCTACGCACGGCCCGCCGGCCTGGTCGCGCATTGGCGGGACACTGCCGAGGCAGCGGTTCGGGCGGCACGGGTGGCGGCGCCGGACGGCTACATCCGCACCCAGGACCACGTACTCTCGGTGGCCGATTTCGTCGCGACGCTCGTGGTCGAGGCCACCGTCCACCATCTCGACCTCGTCGCCGATCTCGCCGACGCGGTGCCACCGTCGACCGAGGGGCTGCAGCTCACCAGGCGCACGATCATCGGACTAGCCGACCTCGCCGGGCTTCCCGACCTCCCGATTGACCGGCTGGGCTGGGACGACGCGACGGCGGTGCTGAAGACCACCGGCCGGCTTGAGTTGACCGAGGACGAGCGCGCCGCGCTCGGCCAACCCGCCGCCCGGCTGCCGCTGATCCGCTAGCTCGACCGGGCCGCTGATCCGCTAGCGTGCCGCTGATCCGCTAGCTCGACCGGGATCGCGAAGTAGGCGACCGTCACACCGACCGCGGCCACGAACAGCACGATCAACCCGATCACCAGCAGGCTGCGAGGTTCGGCGGTGTCATGCCCGCAGTACACGCAACGGCTGACTCCCGTCTCGAGATCCCGCCCGCAGTGCCGGCACGTCTTCGGCTTTGGGAAATGCGGTCTCCTCGTGCGGTTCGGCCACCTACGCTCACCACTCCCACTGGTCGCCTGGACCCGGCGCGCCGGTCCGGCCACAGGGCGCGATCGATACCCTGGACCGTCGAAGTCATGCCAGCTACCCGAGGCGGGCCGGGCCGCTACCCCTTGCCGTAGTCCCGGGTCAGCCAGCGCTCAGGGCGGACCCTGACCAGCACCATCGTGCTGGCAACGCCGCGGGTATCGGCCAAGTACTCGTCCGCACCCTGCGGGCCCAGGTAGCGCTCGGCCAGTGCCCGGCGTTGTTCGGGTTCGGCCGGCGCCATCCCGGTAACCGGTCCCTCCACCGATACGTATCGATAGGGCGGCTGCTCGGTCTGGACCACCAGGCTGACCCGTCCGGCCGCTCGGATCAGGTCCATCTTCCGGCTGGTCGTACTGGTGGAAAACGCGATCTCGCCGCCCGGCTGGTACAGATACCACACCGGCATCGCCAGCGGACCCCGGTCGGCAGAGTCGGCGACACTCAGGACGCCGACCCGCGACTCGGCAAGGAACGCCTCCCGTTCGGCGGGACTCATCGCCAGCGACATTCGCCGACCCTCTCATCCAGCGGCCGCCGGTTGCGTGCCCAAGCCCGGGCCGGACTTGCCGGTCATCCGGTCGGGGACGGATCCCGACCGACCACCACCGGCGCCGGCACCGGCCATGGCGAGAGCAGGTCTGCCGGCAGCAGGAGACTACCCAGTCCATGAACGCCTCCTGAGCACCGGATTGCCGAGCGCGCAGCAAACAAGCGTCTGCGCACGCAGGCTCGGGGCCGCACAGATCTTTCGGTTGCCGGCGCAGAAGTCGCCCCCGTTTGGGTGGCCTCGGAGCGGAGACACGAGGTCAGTCCCGATGGAGAGCCTGAGGTGGAAGCGATCATGGAATACAACCGAAGTACTGATCCCGATACGGACCAGACCGAACGCGTCGAGCTCGACGACGACGCCGATCGCGACGAGCTGCAGACCGAGGCACCCGCCGAGGCCGAGCTCACCGATCCGGACGATACCACCGATCCGGACGACACCACGGACTCGGACAGCAGCACGGGCCTTGACGGCACCACGGACCTGGACGGCACCACGGACGTGGACGACGAAGACACCGACCTGGACGGCGACACCGATCGGCCCGCCGAGCCGACGGAGGCAGAGCTGGCCCGACCGGTCGACGCCGAGCCGGCGGACCTCAACCTGGACGACACCGCTGAGCCGGCCGCGGTAGACAACACCGCCGAGCAGGCCCCGGTCGATGCCGACCTGACCGAATCCGAGCTCACCGAGACCGACACCGACGCCACACCGCTGGACACCGAGCACATCGACACCGAAAGCGCCAGCCTCGCCGCGGCCGACGTGGCCGGAGCCGGCGTGGCCGGAGTCGGCGTGGCCACCGGGCTGGGAGCCGGAACGCTGGAAGACCGCTGGCACGAAGCGCAGCACGGCTTCGTCGACAACCCCTCGCAGGCCGTACACGAAGCGGCGGTCCTGGTGCAGGAGGCGGCCGAGCTCGCCAGCGCAGCGATCCATCACAGTGGCTCGGACACGACCGAGGGTTTCGTTGCGGTCGAGCCCAGCACCGAGCAGCTGCGCGTCACGATGCAGCACTACCACGAGGCATTCGGCCTGCTCATTGGCATCGCCAGCGGCGAGCTCGGACAGACCCCGAACGGCGACTACCCACCGAGCGCCGGCGTCTCGGACAGCGGTGTGGCGAACTCGCCGGCATAGCTTCTACCTGCGGCGCCGGGGCCCACCAGCTCTGCGCCGCAACGGTCTTGCACCGGCAAATAGGGCTCGGGTGCGCTACCTCCGGCGACCAGCGTCGTTGATCTAGCCGAGGCGGTCAGTTCAGGCTCGTACTGCCCGGTCGTGATCGGCCGAGCGACCTCCGACCGGACCGACCCGCACAACCTCACCGCGACCAGGGGCTTTTAGCCCCGCCCGCGGCTGGATACAGTCCTGTCGCCGCAGCTGACCGGCTGGAGTGCGTTCACTGCGGCAGATCATGCAGATCATGGTTTGAACCCCAGCGGGACGGCCGAGCTTTCGGCACCAGAGCCGGCGCGGGTACGACCGGCTCGGTCCCGAGGAGGACGTCGTGCTGACAACGGTGCGCCGGCAGCGCTTCACCGTGGCTGTCGTCGGGCTGGCCCTGGCCGTGGCGATCGCCGCGGCACTGGGCTGGTACCGGGTCGCGCTGATCGGGTTGACCGGGCTGCTGGTGATCGTCGCGCTGGTGCTGGCTCGGATCCGGACCTCGCTGCGCGACTCCAGGCAGCACGAACGCGAGCTGATCAGAAAGCGGATCGACGCGGCCAGCAACCGGATCCTGGCCGCGGTCGAGGGAGCCCGGCTGGAGGTGATCAGCCGGGAGCGGGCGATCCAGCGCAGCACGCTGAACCAGACTCGCGAGGTGGAGGCGATGATCCAGCTGTTCCAGCGGATCAAGCCGCGCGCCCCGATGCCGTTGTCCGGCCGGTGGGCGCTCGATCCGACCGGGCTGCTCCAGCTGGTCTCGCTGATCGAGCAGCACCGGCCGGCGCTGGTCGTGGAGCTGGGCAGCGGCACGTCCACAGTCTGGCTGGGATACGCGCTCGAGAAGGCCGGCGGTGGCCGGCTGATATCGCTCGATCATCAGCCAGCGTTTGCCGAGCAAACCCGTAACGTCGTCGAGATCCACGGCCTGGACAAACTTGTCGAGGTCCGCGACGCGCCACTGACCCCGCTGCAGCTCGGCGACACGGAGTCCCCCTGGTACTCGACCGACGCCCTGGACGACCTGCAGGCCATCGACCTGCTCGTGGTGGACGGGCCCCCCGGGCACGGCCGGGCCGCGGATTCGCTACCCGGCCGTGCCGGTACTGGCAGATCGGCTGGCCGACCGGGCGATCGTGGTGCTCGACGACGTGTCCCGCACCGACGAGACGGCGATCGTGCAACGCTGGTGTGCCGAGATTCCCGGCCTGACCCGGACTACCGGCATCCTCGGAGACCAGGCGATCCTGACCTACCGGAGGTAGCCCACATGCCGGCCAGCCGCAGCGCGGGGATCCTGCTCTACCGCCGCACCGGCACCGGAGTCGAGGTGCTGCTGGCACACATGGGCGGACCGCTGTGGGCGCGGCGCGACAACCGGGCCTGGACGGTGCCCAAGGGTGAGTACGACGAGTCCGAGGAGCCGTTCGCCGCGGCTGCGCGCGAGTTCGCCGAGGAGCTCGGAGTGCCGGCACCGACCGGCGCACCGGTCGAGCTCGGCGAGGTCCGGCAGTCCGGCGGAAAGCTGGTGACGGTCTGGGCGATCGAGGCCGACCTCGACCCGGACAGCATCGTGCCAGGCACGTTCGCGATGGAGTGGCCGAAGGGATCCGGCCAGGTTCGCGAGTTCCCCGAGATCGACCGGGTCGCGTGGCTCGCCCCGGAGGCGGCCACGGCAAAGGTAATCGCCGCTCAGCAGGTGTTCCTCGACCGGCTGCTGGAGCGGCTAGCCGGTTGAGGTCGGCGGGGTCCAGCCCGCCCACGGGTCGTAGTCCGACTCCAGCGGCTCCTGCGGCGGCCGCTCCGGCTCCGGCACGTGTTGCAGGTTGACCCGGATCCGGTACCAGACCGAGCTCCGCCCGCGCATCCCGTCCACCAGCACATCAGCCGGCTGCAGATAGCCCACTACGGCCGGATGCCTGGCCTTCCAGCGCTCCAGCCCGGCCAGTGCCTCGTCCTTGGTCTTTGCCCGGCCGATCTCGATCAGCGGCATCGTCTGCTGCCGCCGGCCGGTCCCCTTCGGCGGTTTCTCGGCCGGGCCGAGCTGCTCGGCCAGCTCCAGCAGCCCGGCGATGGACCCGGCCGACTCCTCGATCCCCCGCCACGGGTCGCCGATCGCGGCGAACCGATCGGGCACCGTCTTGAGCGTGTAGTCCTGCGGCCGGCAGTCCGGCACCTCGGCCCAGGTCAGCGGCGTGGACACCCGGGCGTCCTGGGTCGGGCGCACCGAGTAGCCGGAGACCACGGTGCGGTCCTTCGCGTTCTGGTTGAAGTCGACGAACACGCCCTGCCGCTCCTCTTTCCACCATTTGCTGGTGGCCAGGTCGGGCGCCCGGTTCTCCACCTCACGAGCCAGGGTCTCGGCGGCCAGCCTTACCTCTCGATAGGGCCGCGGCTCGATCCGGGTGTAGACGTGGAACCCGCGCGACCCCGAGGTCTTCGGCCAACCGGTCAGGCCGTGGTCCTCGAGCACGCCCTTGGCAACGGTTGCCACCTCGACGATCTGCCGCCAGTCCACGCCCGGCACCGGGTCGAGGTCGATGCGCAGCTCATCCGGCCGATCCAGGTCCTCGGCCCGGACCGGATGCGGGTTGAGGTCGATGCAGCCCAGGTTCACCACCCAGGCCAGCGCCGCGGCTTCGCGCACCACAACCTCGTCGGCGGTCAGACCGGAGGCGTAGCTCAGCGTCGCCACCTCGATCCAGTCCGGCCGGTTGGCCGGCGCGCGCTTCTGCCAGAACGCTTCCTGGTCGATTCCCTTCACGAACCGCTTGAGGATCATCGGTCGGCCGGCCACCCCGCGCACCGCGCCGTCCGCGACAGCGAGGTAGTAGCGGACCAGATCCAGCTTGGTGTGACCACCGGTCGCGAACACAATTTTGTCCGGGTTGGTGATCGTCACCTCGCGGCCGTCCACGTCCAAGATCCGCGGCTT
>JAKEEW010000564.1 GCA_022616375.1 Sporichthyaceae bacterium | reverse complement strand
GAAGTTCCGCCGTACCCACCCGCCGGCCTCGCACCCCGACCGGGAGGAAACCCCGGTGCTGGTTGTCCAGATGCCGTCGGAGCCCTCAGTGGGCCGGTTCTACACAGCGCTGCTGGCCGCCCTCGGCGCGCCGCTGCGGCCGGTGCGCTATCGCCTGGCTGACCTCGAGCAGCTGACGCTGCGGCTGCTGCGGACGGCTGGGGTGCGCATGCTGGTGATCGACGAGCTGCACAACGTCCTTGGCGGCCGAGGCGACCGCCGCCGGGAGTTCCTCAACCTGCTGCGGTTCCTGGGCAACGAACTGCGCGTCCCGCTGGTCGGGGTCGGCACACGTGACGCCTACCTGGCGATCCGGTCAGACGACCAGCTGGAGAACCGGTTCGCGCCGTTCACGCTGCCTCGCTGGGAACCCGACGCGGCTGCCCGCTCGTTGCTGGCCAGCTACGCCGCGTCGTTCCCGTTGCGCCGGCCGTCGGCGATCGCCACCGACGATATGGCCTCCTACCTCCTCACCCGTAGCCACGCCGATGAACGGCCCGGCGGCGAAGATGACCTGGGCGCGCGCCGCGCCGAGGTCGCGGGCGCCCTTGTCCCACGAGGTGATCGTCAGCCCGTAGATGAGACCGCCGACGAGCAGCGCCGGGTTCCAGGTGACGACCACGCCGGCGAGGGCGACGTTGACGAAGGCACCAAACAAGCGTTCCGCCAGCTTGCCCACCCGGACTTTCCTCGCCTCCAACCAAAGCACGCTGTGGGACAGCGACGCCGGCAAGTTCGACGTGCTCCACTCGATCAAGGCTGCCGACGGACGAATGGACCGTCTGCTACAAGGCAGCGCCGCGCGTTGCGCACGCGTCGTTCGGCGCGCTTGGCACCTACCAGTGTGGAGCGGTCCGAATCGCGTCGGCGGCGGCCCGCAGAAGGCGACAACTCTCAGGATGACACTCCGTAGCAGGTGGCGATCGCGGCGGCGCGGTTGCGCAGGGCGGCGCGCAACCACTGCGGGGCCAGGGCTTCCGCGCTCGTGACGAGCTGCCACAGCGCCCATTCGGCGTGTCTCGAATCTTGGAAGGTCACCTCCAGCCGCAGCCAGCCGTCCGAGTCGGTTTCTTCGGCTCGGACGGCCAGCGCGGTGTCCACCAGGTCCGCCCGCCGCGCCGGGTTCACCCGTACCAGCACGGTGACTTGGTCGCCGCCGGTCCGAAACTGCGTGCTGCGTTCCTGCCAGACCCGGTCCAGATCGACCCGGTCTGGTCGCTGTGCGGGTTCGGCGAGTTCCTCAGCAGCCAACACCCGCGACAGCCGGTAGGTGCGGTCCGCGCCAGACCTCGTGGCCAGCAAGTAGCCCTGGTCGCGTACGGTGACCAGGCCGATCGGGTCCACCGTGCGCCACTTCGGGGTCTGGTCCACAGCCGCGTAGTGGATGCGCAGCTTGTGTCCGGCGAACAGCGCGCGCCGGACCTCGGTCACTATGGTGTCGGGCGCCTCCTCAGCGACCAGCCGGCGCGAGAGGAGGTCGGTCTCCGGGTCGATGAGCAATCGCTGGGCCGCGTCGCTCGCGGTGGCCCGAGAGCTTTCGGGCAGCGCGTCAACCACCTTGCGCATGGCCGAAGCGAGCGCCGAGCCGAGACCGAATGCCTGCGCGCCGCGCCGCGATCCGGCGACCAGCAGGGCGAGCGCCTCGTCGTGGTTCAGTCCGGTGAGGTCGGTCCGGAAACCGGGCAGCAATGCGAAACCGCCGTGCCGGCCGCGTTCGGCGTAGACCGGGACGCCGGCCGCGGACAGCGCCTCGATGTCGCGCAGCACGGTGCGGGTGGATACCTCCAGCTCGCGGGCCAGCGTGGCCGCAGACAGCCGACCGTGCTGGCGCAGCAGCAGCACCAGCGAGACCAACCGGTCGGCGCGCATACGAAGAAGTTTATCCGAATACACGACAAAGGATGTCGAGATTTGCTGAGAGGCTCACCAACACATGGGTTCGAGTCCTAGCCTAGCGTGCCCACACTCTCGACGAATGGAGCTGAGATGGCAATGGATCGATCGGCGGTCAACCCGTGGACGTGGTCGGTGGAGTTGGGGTACAACCAGGGTGAGATCGTCTCCGGGCACACCCGGACCCTGTACTGCGCCGGGCAGACCGCGATGAGCGGCGACGG
>JAKEEW010000563.1 GCA_022616375.1 Sporichthyaceae bacterium | reverse complement strand
GTTGCGATCTCCCGGTTCGTTCGTCCAGCCGCGGCCAGGTCGGCGACGCGGCGTTCGGTGCCGGTGAGGCCGTCGGTGCCGGTGCGGCCGCTGACCGCAGCGAGTTCGGCGGCTGCCCTCGCCGCCCACGGTGGGCTGGGTGCGCGGTCGAGGATCTCGACTGCTTCGGTGAGCGCGAGCCGGGCGGCCCGCCGGTGGTCCGAACGCCGGTGTACTCGTCCGAGGGCGACCAGAGTCCGGGCCCGCTCGAAGCGCATCTCTGCCTCGGGGTCGGCGGCGAGCGAGCACTCGAACCAGCCGATCGCCTCATCCAACCGGTCATCCGCCTCGGCGACCAGACCCAGACATCGGGCTGAGGCGACCAGTGACCACGGGTGACCACCGGCATCGGCGACTCGGTGGAACTCCGCCGCCGCTGTTCGCGCCAGCCCGACGTCACCTCCGCCAACCAGGGCCTCGATCCAGTCACCGTGCATCCTACCCCAGCCTGGTTCGACAAGGCCCAAAGCGTCGTGGGCCTGCGCGGCTTGGGTCAGCGGCCCGACCGCCGCCGCCGCGTCGCCTCGCGCCAACGCGCAGAAACCCAGCGCCTTCAAGGCATCCACCTCGGCCCTGCGGTCATGAACCTCGCGAGCCCGAGCCAGGGCCTGCACGGCCAACGCTTCGCCATCGCCACCAATGACGGTCGTGACCAGACTGCCAACCAGCAACACGGCTGCGTCGTCGAGCCCGATCTCGTCGGCCAGTTCGGCGGCCTGTCGATAGCGGACGAGCGCCCGGTCAAACCGACCGAGGCAGAACTCGAACCAAGCCAGGACGCGGAGGATGTGCGGTCGCACAGCCCAGTCGCCCTCGGACTCGGCGCCTGTCAAGCACGCTTCGACGAGCGGAATCGACTCTCGGTACCTGCCGGCGTGCCCCAGGAACATGGCGCGATGGGTCGACGGGCGCTCCATCACCGCCATCGGCACGAGTCGCTCGAGTTGCACCGCGCGGTCGAGTAGATCGAGGTCGATCCCCCGGCCGGCGAGGAT